>NZ_JAAZQY010000015.1:0-69098 GCF_012371315.1 Acinetobacter sp. A1 | reverse complement strand
GGCGTCCCTACGGGGATTCGAACCCCGGTTACCGCCGTGAAAGGGCGATGTCCTAGGCCTCTAGACGATAGGGACTTAAAAAAATACTTACTTCTGAAATTGGCGTCCCTACGGGGATTCGAACCCCGGTTACCGCCGTGAAAGGGCGATGTCCTAGGCCTCTAGACGATAGGGACGTTTCAGAGGTGGGCGTATAATAGGGCGTATATTGGGGGGTGTCAAACGCTTTTCTGCAATAATTTTGAAAAAAATGTCCGACTGGATAAAATTAAAACTATTCAGCTCAAGTCATTGCATTTAAGTGGTAAAAATCATGCTTTTCACACAATTTGAAGTGTGCACATTTTTAGTTCAGCTAGTTTAATAATTTATGTAACAACAAGATTGATCTTTAATCTAAATACAACGCAAAAATAAAACAGGAGAATAATCTTTTAGATTACCCTCCTGTTCGTATTCATTTTTAAAGTGAACTGTTGAATATAGACTTATGATTTTGGATGATAAATCGTGTAATAGCTGATATAGCACAGTGCAATAAAAATCATACAGCCAATAAAGCCAGCCCACATTTCAGGGTCAAATACCATGCTAAGGCAGGTGATAAAGCAAAACACAAAACCTAAAATAGGGACAAGCGGGAACAGTGGTGATGCAAAGCCAAGGTCTTGAACGGTTTTACCTTGTTTATACCATTGACGTCGGAAATTGAACTGGCTTAAACAAATACTCATCCACACCACTACCATAGTAAACGCAGCAACACCCAACAGGTTTTTAAAGATGGTTTCAGGTGCGAATTGTTCAGACAATAAACCTGGCATTGCCCCTAACATCGTTACCATCACTGCAATGTATGGAATACCGCGTGCATTCACTTTAGAGAAAATCTGCGGTAATTGTTTTTGATGTGACAACGACCACATCATCCGTGAAGCTGCAAATAAGCCAGAGTTTGCAGCAGACAGTAAAGCTGTAATAATCACAAAGCGAATAATATCTTCTGCATAAGGAATACCAATCTGATTAAACACGGTCACAAAAGGACTGCTGCTGACGCCTTCAGCGGCCAAACCTGCAGCCTGATGAGGCAATAAGGCACTGATCACGACAATTGTACCCACAAAGAAAATCAACAGGCGGAAAATGGCAGTGTTAATGGCTTTGGGTACATTTTTGGCAGGATCTTTAGTTTCACCTGCAGCGACACCAATTAGCTCAGTGCCTGAAAAGGCAAAATTCACAATTAACATGGTGGCAAAAATAGGGAGTAAACCTTCAGGAAACCAGCCTTGTGCGGTCAAATTGCTGAATAATGGTGCGGAGCTATAACCTTGATAAGATACAGCGCCAAAAATAGCCATTAAACCCAAAACAATAAAGGCAATTACGGTGACTACTTTGACTAATGACAGCCAAAATTCAGACTCTGCAAAAAGGCGGGTTGAAATCATATTCAAACTGAACACGACGCCACCAAAAATGAGTGTCCAAATCCACATGGAAATATGCGGAAACCATTCCTGCATGAGCAAGGCAGCAGCGGTAAACTCTGTACCCAAGGTGACTGACCACGTGAGCCAATACAGCCAAGTAATGGTATAACCCGTGCCTGGGCCAATATATTGTTTGGCATAAGCACCAAATGAACCTGAAACAGGCAAGTGTACGGCAAGTTCGCCCAAACACAGCATGACCATGTAGGCAATTAAACCACCAAAAATATACGCGATAATTGCGCCAATAGGCCCTGTTTGTGCAATCACTTCACCTGAGCCAAGAAATAAACCTGTACCAATGGCTCCGCCCAATGAAATCATAACCAAATGGCGGGTACTCATTGCACGTTTTAAAGGCTCAGCACGACCTTGATGCACAGCATCATTCTGATGATTGGATGACTGCATAAGTGATAGGAGAAAAAATAAAAGAAGCGAAGTATTGTAGAGAAAAACTACAATTCTGCAATCTTGAAAATAATATGTTTGAATTAGAAATAATCGTATAGCACGATAAATGGCGTCCCTACGGGGATTCGAACCCCGGTTACCGCCGTGAAAGGGCGATGTCCTAGGCCTCTAGACGATAGGGACGTTGTGAGGTGATGCGTATATTATTAATTTTTAAGGTGAGTGTCAAACCAGAATTAAATAAAATCCAATCACTAAATTGCAATTTGTTTAAAAAATAATAACTCACAAATAAAGAAGGCTCTAGACTAGCAAAATGATTATATTAGTCTAGAATCATGATAGAAAACAGTAAATTAAGTCACTACAAGATTAAAAAAATTATTCAATGCTTTTGTGTTGATATTCCTGCTTCCAAAACAGCCTTATTACTCAATTTAAATCGTAATACGATTAACTATTGGTACATGCTTTTTAGAGAAACTATCTATGATCATCAAACAGATTTAAGAGCTAAGTTTGTTGGTTCAATAGAAGTAGATGAAAGCTATTTTGGAGCGAAAAGGCAACGTGGGTTTCATGGAAAGTTAAAGCGTGGTCGTGGGACTCTAAAACAGCCAGTATTTGGAATATTCGAACGTAATGGGCTCGTCTATACTGAAATCGTACCTGACTGTAAAATGAAGACTTTACAAGAGGTTATCATTGGTAAAGTTTCACTTGAGAGTGTGATTTATAGTGATGGATGGCGTGGCTATAATGGTCTTGTTGATGTGGGTTATTCAAAGCATTTTAGAGTAAATCACGGAGCAAATGAGTTTGCTAGAGGAGAATGTCATATAAATGGAATAGAATCATTTTGGAGCTTTTGTAAAAGAAGGCTAGCAAAGTTTAACGGCATATCAAAAGAGTACTTTGATTATCATCTTAAAGAAACTGAATGGCGTTGGATGAGGGAACCTAATGAGTTAGCAACTGAGCTGTGGAACCTCATTAGGTAAAATTAAGTGTAAATCTGCTAGTCTAGAGCCTTTAGTTTATATGTCATTCATCTGAGGAAGCATGAGTTCTGCAAAAAATCGCGCTAAGCTAGTTAATAACCAATCCAGAACTGACTTTAATTCATTGGTCACAGCATTCAGCCTGTGACCAAGAGAAATGGGGTAAAGCCAATGAACAGCATCAGAATATCGTTATGTGGCATCCTGTTGGGCACTTGCAGCCTAGGGGTATACGCAGAGGAAGAAAAAGAGGTTGTGACTTTACCGAAGATGACCGTGATGGCCGAACCGGAAATGAGTAATGAAACCGGCTATGTGCCATTTGTACAGGAAGAGAAGAATCTGCGTGCGCTCCAGCATCAGGTGATTCGTGGGACATGGAATGCCGAGAATTTCATGGTCAATCCGGATATCGTTGCCAACCTGGATTTTCAGCCAATACCGGAACCGAATCTGAACTCCCTGTCGCCAGCGCTACAACAGTATGTCATGACCATTGCCCAAGGTTTGCAATCCAGTGACCCGACTCAAGGGCTATATACCATTCTGGGAAATTTCGGCATTGACCGTAGTAATAGTATGGATCCAGATCGTGGCATCAAGTTCAACATCAATATGGACAAGGTGAATATCGGTTTCCTGGAAAATCAGAATCATACTGTTCCTGCAGTGCAATTGCCGCGATATCCTTAAGGTATTGCTGACAGATCTATCCCCGCCAGTCGGGGATTTTTTATTTCTAGAATTTACTGGAAATGGATCATTTATTCTTAATTTCCAGCTAAAAATTAGCCTGAAACAAGCACCAGTGATCAGGCTGTAATGACCGTGTATCAACGCTCACAGGAATACTGATCACCTTTACACAAGTTCAAGCAAGAATAAGGTTTCTCCCACTGAAATGATGATGCGGAGGTTTTCCTTATGCGTCCCCTCGACACAACTTTTCTGATGTTACTGAGCCTGTTTACTGCACTTCGCCTGGTCGATGCTCATGCCGCGCCAGATCCCGTCACTTTGCCGACACTGACCGTAATGGCAGATCGTGAATTGCGAGAAGAAACAGAGTTCATGCTTCCCTTGCAAGAACAATATAGCCAGAAAAAGGCTTTAAACATGCGGATGATGAAGATTGAACGTGAACTGCAGGACTATACTGTCAATGCTGATTATGCCGGTGATATCGAGATTATACCAAGATCTAATCCGGCACGGCTGGATGACTTACCACCGGGCCTGCAGCAATATGTGCAGTCAATTGCTGATGGCTTGCGCTCCGCTGATCCGCGCGATGGTATTTACCTGATGCTGGCGCCATTTGGTATCGACCGAAATGCCACCAATGTGCAGCGAGCCCGAGAGCAGTTTAATCAGAACAATGTGGACCGGACTTTACTGAATCAATGGTGTGCAGCCAATGGCTGTTAAAAGCTTCAAGACCGTTTAAGCACGTTGCATCTTTAAAACGTGCTTAAATCGGTTGAAGCAATAGCCCGATGGCTGCTGTAGGTTTTTGTATAGCTAGATTGCTTTTTATCCAAAAAATCAGCATATTGATGAAAAGGTAATCGATGTTTACCTGCAGCAGAGGAGCATGTGCATGCCACGTGTCTTTGTCATTCTGGCTGGAGCAACGCTGGTGGTCTTTGCTGGCTTGTTCTATCAATACACCATGCAGAAGCAGGATAAAGCCCAGCTGATTGAATATGAGGCAGTGCTGACCGAAAAGACGGCAGAAATTTTCGAGCAGGCGCAGGATTGGGAAAAACCAATCCAGCTGGAGATTGAAGAAGAGCGGCTGGATGGTGACTATGCGGTGATGGCCGAGTATGTGCTGGGCCAGATGCGTGATCGTGCCGAAGAACGCAACCAGTACTTACGTGACCTCAAAGCAGCCAAGTGGGATCAGTTCCTGAATATCGACCGTCTCGCCAAGGATCAGACCCAAGGCTATAAAGAAACCGAAGCCATGCTCAAGCAAGTGCATCAGATTGTCGATGACTATGAAGCCACCATCAAGCGCCGTGAAGCCAACCAGATTGAAGAAGTGAAACAGCTCGATATCAAGCAGCGTTACCGTCAGCAGTTGGCACAGAACCTGAGAGCGACCGAGCAGGAAAATGATGCCTATGCCATTTTTGAAATTGAAAAGCAGAGTCTGGCCAAAGCCGATCAGCTCTTTGCCTTGCTAAAGAAATATAAATGGGAAAAACGCAACCGCATGTTTATGTTCCATGATGAGAAAGCGGTTCAGCCCTTTATCGCGCTATATAAAGATATTGAAAATTTAAATAAACAGATGCAGCAAATTAAGACGAAAAATCAAAAAATTGTCGAAGAAGCTTTGTAACATTTCTTAATAAATAAAATGCTATCTCCATCACATTTTATGTATATTGAATTGAATGAATAGAAAAGAAACAACCAATTGCCAGGATGGCGAGCGGTGAAATGATTCATTTGATATTAATGGCTCTAGACTAGCAAAATGATTATATTAGTCTAGAATCATGATAGAAAACAGTAAATTAAGTCACTACAAGATTAAAAAAATTATTCAATGCTTTTGTGTTGATATTCCTGCTTCCAAAACAGCCTTATTACTCAATTTAAATCGTAATACGATTAACTATTGGTACATGCTTTTTAGAGAAACTATCTATGATCATCAAACAGATTTAAGAGCTAAGTTTGTTGGTTCAATAGAAGTAGATGAAAGCTATTTTGGAGCGAAAAGGCAACGTGGGTTTCATGGAAAGTTAAAGCGTGGTCGTGGGACTCTAAAACAGCCAGTATTTGGAATATTCGAACGTAATGGGCTCGTCTATACTGAAATCGTACCTGACTGTAAAATGAAGACTTTACAAGAGGTTATCATTGGTAAAGTTTCACTTGAGAGTGTGATTTATAGTGATGGATGGCGTGGCTATAATGGTCTTGTTGATGTGGGTTATTCAAAGCATTTTAGAGTAAATCACGGAGCAAATGAGTTTGCTAGAGGAGAATGTCATATAAATGGAATAGAATCATTTTGGAGCTTTTGTAAAAGAAGGCTAGCAAAGTTTAACGGCATATCAAAAGAGTACTTTGATTATCATCTTAAAGAAACTGAATGGCGTTGGATGAGGGAACCTAATGAGTTAGCAACTGAGCTGTGGAACCTCATTAGGTAAAATTAAGTGTAAATCTGCTAGTCTAGAGCCTAAAGAATTAGCTGAACGAATCCATTTTAATGTTCGGGTGTTTGGTATTGCTTTTCTGCAGCTGTTTCTGTTGCGGGTACAGTTTGAGTTGGAGTTTCTGCCTTGTCGCTGTCACGGTTAACAATATAGATATATAACGCAGAAGGCGCCAAAATGACCAGAACCAAGAGAATCTTTTTTAACATGACAGCAAAGCACAAATAATTGAACTGACTCATTATAACCAAATAAAGGTTAAAAGAGTGATTCAGTGCCTAAGGTGAGTAAAAGATAAGTTGTTACTATAAAAAACATGGCAGACGTTTAACGGCTGCCATGTTTAGATCAATCAAAATGAGAAATTGGGGGGAGATTATGTTTCAGGGTTAAGTAGGGTTTCGACCAAGTGCGGTGCAAGTTTGTTTAGAATAAAACAAAAGAGTTCCGCTGTTTTTTGAGTATCGTACAGTGCCGAGTGAGCCTCTTTACCATCAAACTCAATACCTGCCTGAATACATGATTTTGCCAGCACCGTTTGACCAAACATCACAGCACTTAAAGTCACAGTATCGAACACAGAAAAGCTGTGGAATGGATTTTGGTTTTTAGTGCCTGTACGGGCAATGGCTGCTTGTACAAAGCCTAAGTCAAAATGTGCATTGTGACCCACTAAAATAGCATGGGTACAATTTTGCTGACGTCGCACTTCATTTATAGATTTGAAAATCCGCTTTAACGCTGTTTTTTCATCTTCAGCCATGGCCACACGCATTGGGTTAAATGGGTCAATCCCAATAAAATCCAATGAGCGACGGTCTAAATTTGCCCCTTCAAATGGGTTGATATGCGCATGATACGCTTCACCTGGAACAAATTTGCCTTCAGCATCATAAATGATGGGAATAGCAGCAATTTCCAATAAAGCATCGGTTTGGGCATTAAAGCCTGCGGTTTCAACATCGACCACCACAGGCAAAAAACCACGAAAACGTTGCCCCATAACGGGCAAAGTTGTATCTGTCACACTTTTCTCCATTGAATGGTTTTACCCGCATATAGCGGAATAATTTGTTCACCATCCAAGTAGTCTAAACTGGTTGGAATAGTTTGCTCTTCTTTTACCAAGGTAATGGTGTTGGTATTACGTGGCAAACAATAGAAATCTGCACCAAACAAGCTAGCAAAACCTTCTAGGCGATCAATACGGCCGACTTGGTCAAAAGCTTGCGCATAGAGTTCAATTGCAGTAGGGGCACTATAACAGCCTGCGCAACCACATGCATTTTCTTTAGCATTTTTTGAGTGTGGTGCACTGTCTGTGCCTAAGAAAAATTTAGGATTGCCACTGGTTGCAACTTCCAATAATGTTTGTTGATGCGTTTGACGTTTCAAAATTGGCAAACAATAGAAATGCGGTTTTACACCACCCACCAACATATCATTACGGTTAAACAATAAATGTTGTGGGGTAATAGTTGCTGCTACATTGCGACCTTGTTCTAAAACAAATTGTGCGGCTTCAGAAGTGGTAATGTGCTCAAGTACCAGTTTCAAGTTGGGGAACTGTTGTAATAAAGGAGATAACACTTCATCTAGGAAACGCTTTTCACGGTCAAAAATATCGACATGATGATGTGTGACTTCACCGTGCAACAATAAAGGCACTTGCTGCTCTTCAAGTTGCTCAATCACCGCATATACTTTACGAATGTCGCTGACCCCATTGTCTGAATTGGTGGTCGCGCCAGCAGGGTAAAGTTTAATTGCATTCACATGCGCAGATTCTTTTATTTTTTTAACTTCTTCAGGCGAGGTCTGATCGGTAAAATACAACACCATGCGAGGGTCAAATGCGATACCTTCAGGCACGTGTGCCATGATGCGTTCACGATAGGCCTCTGCTTCTTCCACCGTTTTCACAGGTGGAACTAGGTTAGGCATACAAATTGCGCGTGAAAATTGCTTGGCAAGATCGGGTACAGTACGTTGAAGTGCTAAACCATCACGTAAATGTGCATGCCAGTCATCTGGCTGGATAAGAGTAATCGTATTCAAGGCGCTGCCAGTCTGAAAAATAAAACAGATGATAATCTATAAATGTTAAAATGGTAACGTCGAAAGCCATAAAAAATAGAAATGGCTGAATTAATTTTGCTGACATTGTGTTATTTTTAAACCACTAAAAAAATTATATGGCTTGTTGGGGCATTGGGTTGTAGAACCTGAGCAGTTAAATGGAATTTAAAGCATCCATGGAATACAAATATAAATTAGCGAAATTACAGTACGACAAAGAAAAAAATGAGGCGTTGATTAAACGTCAGCGCAAACGTGCGGGGCAGGTTTTTCCAAAGCAGTTAGAGCTTGAGTTTTGGCAACAACATCTTGAACAAGCACGCCACAATATTAATCAATACTTTTGGTCGGGTGTACTGATTTACTTCATTTTGACCGTACTGATTATT
The DNA here is from genome assembly GCF_012371315.1 of Acinetobacter sp. A1. Lineage (NCBI taxonomy): Bacteria > Pseudomonadati > Pseudomonadota > Gammaproteobacteria > Moraxellales > Moraxellaceae > Acinetobacter > Acinetobacter sp. A1. The sequence goes on along the minus strand of NZ_JAAZQY010000015.1, from coordinate 60,540 downwards.
ACAGGTGATTATTGGATCATTGACCGTGCTGCTTTTAAGCACGATTTCATCCATTCTTTTCTAGGTTTGGTTAATGGAGCATTTTGCTTACTCACGCTGTTTTTCTTTGCACATTATCACGTATTGCGTCCGTACTACGCCTATGCCGCTATGGGGCTGATTTTCTGGGCAATTGTGTCGATGACATGGCTAACCATGACCGTACATACCGAAGTGTTCAGACACCAAGCCATGATGATTATTTGCATGATTTATATTATGGGGTATGTACTAACAGGGGTGAAGCCATTTCACATGCTGCTGACAGGCTTAATGGCGGCTGTAGTTGCGATGGTAATGCTTCTGACTTTATATATTCCTATTGATGTGATGGTGATGGGGCGGGTGTTGGTTGGCAGTACGGTGATGGGTTTTTTGATCAGTAAAATGCTGTGTACCCGTGAGCGAATGATTTTCTTGGTGATGCACCAAGCCCGACTCAGTGAAAAAATTAACCGTATCCATGCCGAAGAGTTGTTGCATTTAAGTCAGCATGATTCATTGACCAAAGTTTCCAATCGACGCACCTTTGATGAAATGCTGGACAGTTTTTTTGAGCAGGCTCGACATGATGAAACAGCTTTGTCTTTGTTATTTATCGATGTAGATTTCTTTAAAAAATACAACGACCATTACGGGCATCAAAAGGGCGATGAAGTGATTTCCTCAATTGCCAAGTCGATCAAAGATTCTATTCGCCACATGGATTTTGTGGCACGTTATGGTGGCGAGGAGTTTGTGGTGTTGCTGCCTGAAACCGATGCGCATGGTGCTTATGCAGTCGCTTCCAATATTTTTAAAGCGGTAGAGCGTTTGGCAATTCCACATAGCCAGTCTACGGTGGCAAGTACTGTTACCATCAGCTTAGGTTTTACGGTTTATAAAGGTGAGGCAGACATTTTTAAAAGCGATTTTCTGCAACGTGCAGACCAAGCGTTGTACCGTGCTAAACAGTTAGGACGCAATCAAATTTATTATCACACTTTGCAAGTGGAAGAGATGCTTTAAAAACTGTTTGTACTTAAAAAGATTTTACAGGTAGTAAGTTTCTGATTCAAAACTAAAAAAGCCGCTCATATTGAGCGGCTTTTGACTTTGCAGACAATCATCAAGATTATTTGTTTTTGTCTTTAAGTTGAGGTACAGCAGAACCTGTACCAATTGACAATAAACCTGAGTTTGTGTACAAGCCTAGTTTTGCACGTGTATCGGTAATGTCAAGGTTACGCATTGTCAACTGACCAATACGATCCATTGGCGTAAACATTGAATCACCTTTTTCCATCGTTAAACGCTCAGCTTCATAAGTGAGGTTTGGAGATTCAGTGTTCATGATGGTGTAGTCATTACCACGACGTAATTCTAAAGTTACAGTACCTGTAATCGCTTTTGCTACCCAGCGTTGTGCAGTTTCACGTAGCATCAGTGCTTGAGAGTCGAACCAGCGACCTTGATACAATAAACGACCTAAACGTAAACCGTTAATGCGGTATTGTTCAATCGTATCTTCGTTATGAATACCAGTCACTAAACGCTCATAAGCAATGTGCAATAACGCCATGCCCGGTGCTTCATAAATACCGCGAGATTTCGCTTCGATGATACGGTTTTCGATTTGGTCAGACATACCCAAACCATGACGACCACCAATACGGTTGGCTTCAAGAATCAACTCAACTGGGTTTTCAATACGCTGACCATTTAATGCAACAGGCATACCTTCTTCAAAGGTCACAGACACTTCTTCTGCTTTAACTTCAACGTCATCTTTCCAGAACGCCACGCCCATGATTGGATCAACAATTTTGATGCCAGCATCAAGATATTCAAGGTCTTTGGCTTCGTGTGTTGCACCTAGCATGTTTGAGTCAGTTGAATAGGCTTTTTCTTTTGACATTTTATAGTCAAAGCCATTGTCGATAAGAAATTGTGACATTTCCGCACGACCACCTAACTCATCAATAAAGGTTTGGTCTAACCAAGGCTTATAAATTTTAAGCGCTGGATTGGTCAATAAACCATAACGGTAGAAACGCTCAATATCGTTACCTTTATAAGTTGAACCGTCACCCCAAATGTTGACGTCATCTTCTTTCATTGCGGTAACCAACATGGTGCCCGTAACTGCACGACCAAGCGGTGTAGTGTTAAAGTAAGGTATACCACCTGTGCTGATATGGAATGCACCACATTGAATTGCAGCAATACCTTCTAAAGCTAACTGTAAACGACAGTCAACTAAGCGTGCTTTTACTGCACCGTATTCTTCTGCTTTCTTTGGAATGGCATCATAGTCATCTTCATCTGGCTGACCCAAGTTTGCGGTATACGCATACGGTTCAGCGCCTTTTTGCTTCATCCACAATAAAGCAGCTGAAGTATCTAGACCACCAGAAAAGGCGATACCGACTTTTTTGCCTACTGGTACATTCTGCAAGATAGTTGCATTATCAGTCATTGCTAGTCCTAACTTTTTTAAAATAGGCACCACATTTGGTGGCCAAGGAGAATTCTAAACTGCAAATTATAGCACTCTTTAAAATGCTTGTTTTCGTTTAAAAAGCGCATTTGATAAAAAAATCAGGTTCTCGCTTAAATTTTCATTTAGAAATGGCAAACTGAGGATAGAAGATGATAATCAAAACAGATATTTTTTGGGCATCATTAAAATGCTCTATTTTTAACAGTTTGAGATCAAGGAAAGCGGTAGATTGACGTTTGCGCCACACAGTCGAACTTTAGAGTCATAAACAGTTTATAAAAATCAGTTAAAGTATTCATGCAACAAGTTGCAAAGCTAATTATATAAGGATTCATCATGACAACTCGCTATGCAAATATTCTAAAACCATTACATTTAGGATTTACCACCATCAAAAACCGTGTCGTGATGGGTTCAATGCACACGGGCTTGGAAGATCGCTTTTATAATTATCCAAAGCTTGCAGCTTATTTTGGTGAACGTGCCAAAGGTGGTGTGGGCTTGATTATCACAGGGGGTATTTCACCTAACCGTCAAGGCTGGTTATTGCCTGCAGGTGGCACCATGAATACCCTGGGTGATGTTGCACCGCATCGACTAGTGACACACGCGGTACATAAGCACGGTGCCAAAATTTTAATGCAAATTCTGCATGCAGGGCGCTATGGCTACCAACCCTTTGTGGTTTCTGCAAGTCCAATTAAGTCACCAATTTCACCATTTAAACCCCGTAAAATGAGTGAAAGACAAATTTTAAATACCATTCAGGACTACGCCAAAACTGCCAATTTAGCCAAAATGGCGGGCTACGATGGTGTAGAAATTATGGGCTCTGAAGGCTATTTGCTGAATCAGTTTTTAAGTCGTCATGTCAATCAGCGTGAAGATCAGTGGGGCGGTTCGATTGAAAACCGTACGCGTTTTGCTTTAGAAGTGGTAAAAGCCATTCGTGCCGAAGTTGGTGAAAAATTTATTATCTGCTTCCGTTTGTCTATGCTCGATTTAGTGCATGATGGTAATACCATGCAGGAAGTAATTACAGTTGCCCAAGCGTTAGAGCAGGCAGGGGTGAACTTACTCAATACCGGCATTGGCTGGCATGAAGCACGTATTCCAACTATTGTGACATCTGTACCGCGTGCCGCTTTTGTGGATTACACCGCAGAGGTGAAAAAGCATGTGGAAATTCCTGTGATCGCCTCTAACCGTATTAATATGCCTGATACAGCAGAAGAAATTTTGGCAGCAGGTAAGGCGGATATGATTCAAATGGCACGCCCATTATTGGCAGATGCGTTTTGGGTCAATAAAACTGCAACCAATCGTGTCAATGAAATTAATACCTGTATTGCTTGTAACCAAGCGTGTTTGGATCATACTTTTAAAAATCAACGTGCGACCTGTCTCGTCAATCCACGTGCAGCTTATGAAACTGAATTGGTCTATGAAAAAACCAAACAGCCAAAACGTATTGCGGTAGTCGGTGGTGGTGTTGCGGGAATGTCTGCAGCTACAGTTGCTGCTAGCCGTGGGCATCAAGTGACTTTGTTTGAAGCAAGCAATGAAGTGGGCGGACAATTCAACTTGGCGAAAGTTGTGCCAGGGAAAGAAGAATTTCACGAAACCATTCGCTACTTTAAAGTACAAATTGAAAAAACTGGGGTCGATTTACGTTTAAATACCAAAGTGAATCGTGAACAACTAGAACGTGAAGGTTTTGATGAAGTTGTAATTGCAACAGGTGTGGTACCACGCGCCTTAAAAATTGAAGGGAGCGATGCACCACAAGTATTGTCTTATGCTGAAGTATTGCGTGGCGCACCGGTTGGTCAAAAAGTTGCTGTCATTGGTGCGGGCGGTATTGGTTTTGATGTATCCGAGTTTTTATTAAAACCTGAAAATCAGCCACAGCCGCAACCATTAGTAGATTGGCAGCGTGAGTGGGGAGTAGATCCAAATCCTAACTATGTGACCGAAGGCGGGATGTTGGCTGCAGAAGTACATCCACCTATTCGTGAAATTTACTTATTACAGCGTAAAACTACAGCTTTAGGCGCGGGTTTGGGTAAAACATCAGGTTGGGTGCATCGTGCACAATTGAAAAAACATGCAGTGCGTATGTTACGTGGGGTGCAGTATAAAGCCATTAGTAACGAAGGTTTGTGGATTGAAATGGCTGGGCAATCGCAACTGTTGCGTGTAGATAGTATTGTCGTCTGTGCAGGGCAAGAATCTGTAAAAGACTTAATGCCGAAGGCAGATGAAAACACCTTGGCAAACTATCACATTATTGGCGGTGCGAAACTTGCTGCAGAGTTGGATGCAAAACGTGCTATTCGTGAAGGCGCAGAGTTGGCAGCACAACTTTAAAAAGTTTAGGTGCTATGCTGTTGTTTTGATGAAACATACAGATAATTTGGTGAAACAATATTCATTTGAATGACTGGGTGCTATTTTTTACTTGTCATCAAATCAAAAGCTTCGTATGATTGCGCACATGGAAGCGTGGCAGAGCGGTTTAATGCACCGGTCTTGAAAACCGACGAGGGTGTGAGTCCTCCGTGAGTTCGAATCTCACCGCTTCCGCCAAATATCAGCAATAAAGCCCTGACAATGTCAGGGCTTTATTGTTTTTGGGTTATGCAATGTAAGTAGCATAGACAAAACATATTCAGATTATCTCAGCTCGAATAGTCATCCCGAACAACACAAGCTATCATAAGCAGGCAAATACACATGGGATGGCAATATGAAAATCATTGCAGATGAAAATCTGGCATATACCGATTATTTCTTTGCAGATTTGGCAGAAATACAGCATAAAGCAGGGCGCCGCCTGACGCATGAAGATGTTCAAAATGCCGATGCATTATTAGTCCGTTCCGTTACCCAAGTGAATGCAGTACTCATTCAAAATACTCCGCTTAAATTTATTGGCAGCGCCACCATTGGTACTGACCATCTGGATATTCCTGCGATAGAGCAACACGGTATTGCATGGTCAAATGCCGCAGGTTGTAATGCGCAAGCGGTGAGTGAGTATGTGATTACCGCATTGCTTCATCTCAAGCCTGAATTACTACATGCCAATCAAAACTTTACGCTTGGTGTGATTGGGTTAGGTAATGTCGGTTCCAGATTGGTCAAAATGGCACAATTGTTAGGTTGGAATGTAATTGCACATGATCCTTTTGTGCAACTGCCACAGGTTCAACAATTCAGCTTGGACGAATTATTAAAACAGGCAGACGCTGTCTCTATTCATGTGCCTTTAACTGATACGGGAGAGCATCCAACTTATCACTTAATTAATGCAGCACGATTGGCATGTATGAAGCCTCAAGCTATTTTAATTAATTCTGCACGCGGGCCAGTGGTTGAAGAAGCTGCGTTAATACATGATATTCAGCGTACCCAGCGTCTAGTGGTACTAGATGTGTTTGAACACGAACCAGAAATTTCCGCAGAACTGCTAGCTTTACTGGCTTTGGCAACGCCACATATTGCGGGTTATAGCTTGGAAGGTAAAGCGCGAGGCACTCAAATGATCTATCAGGCGTTCTGCCAAACTTTCGATTTGGAAGCAAATAAAACCTTTGAAAGTCAGTTGCCTGCTTGTGAAACCTATTTTCAAAAGCAAGACCTGAAAAGCAGTTTACAAGCACATTTAACTCAAATTTATAATATTGCACGAGATGATGCCAATTTACGTGCTTGCCTAAAAGATGGCAAAGTCGAGCAGCAGGCTTTTGATCATTTAAGAAAAACCTATCCTTTGCGTCGTGAATGGGCAGCACATGGGGGCCCGCAGGCATGAGTTCGATAATTCAGTATCAACCCACCTGTGATTTAAACAGCATGCGTGCGCGTGCCAAACTTTATGCACAAATTCGTCAGTTTTTTGCTGAGCGTGAGGTGCTTGAAGTTGAAACACCCGTGTTATCACAAGCAGGGGTGACCGACGTCCATTTGGCTTCTGTACAGGCACTTCGTCATGTGCAGGGCAAACTACATACGCATTATTTGCAAACTTCTCCTGAATTTGCCATGAAGCGTTTATTGGCAAGTGGCAGTGGGCCGATTTATCAAATTTGTAAAGTGTTTCGTGATGATGAGCACGGTCGAAAACACAATAGCGAATTTACCATGTTGGAATGGTATCGCCCTGAGTTTAGTCTGAAGGATTTAATGTTTGAGGTCACAGATTTGCTAAATCTGACTTTAGAACAGCGTTTTGGCGAAGTGCGACCTACGCTGCTGAGTTATAAACATGCATTTATGGACCGTTTAGATTTAAACCCACTGCAGGCGAGTCTGCAACAACTGAAAGATTGTTGTCATCGACTTGGGTTGAATTTGGACTTGGGGGATGACCGTCTAGGATATATCGATCTGTTATTCTCTCATTTTGTTGAACCGAGTTTAGGGTTTGATGCACCTGTTTTTTTAATCGATTTTCCACCTGAGTTGGCTTCATTGGCTAAAACAAAAAACGATGCAGATGGTGAATTGGTCGCTGCTCGCTTTGAGTTATATATCGAAGGTTTAGAACTTGCAAACGCCTATGATGAGCTGATTGATGCAGCGGTATTACGATCACGTTTCGAGGCCGATAATGCTGATCGCGCACAACTCGGTTTGCATGTGATGCCAATTGATGAATATTTGTTGGCAGCTTTGCCCAATATGCCTGCTTGTTCAGGTATAGCCTTGGGGATAGATCGTTTACTAATGGTCGCAACAAAACAGATGCGTTTAGAACAGGTGATTAGTTTTCCTGCTCAATTGGCTTAAAGCATGATGCTGGGGCATCATTAGGTTTCGTCAGAGCTTGATATTGAATTTGATTGAGTAGATAAAACCTCAGGGCTCAGCCTGAATATAAAAGCCGCTAGTTGTATTGCTAGCGGCTTTTTATTTAAAACTGGTCTAGGTAAAGAGATGAAGCAATGGTTTAAGCAGTGACTGCTAAATGACGTGCCTTTAATTGCTCAATGGCTTTAATACGTCGTTCAATCAGCATTTCACCAATATCTGGACCTTGAATATCCGCAGGTAAGTCCTGCGCTTTGATACTGCGCACAACTTGTACAGCCTCTAACACATATTGTGCTTGCGGGTAGTCACGATCTTCCAAACCCAAGCGACCTCGTGAGTCACATTCACAGGCTTGTACAAAGGCTTCGACTCGCTCAGGGCGACGTAATACATCTAAACGCTGTAATAAACGCCATAAAGTGCCAGGCTTTAAAGTCAGCGCCTGATGGCATTTTAAATGTTCCTTACATACCGCAAGCGCCAGTTGTTTGGTGTTTGTTGGTACTTTAAGTCGCTCACACACTTCTGTAACAGGTTTTAAACCACGTTCTTCATGCATGATGTGACGTGGCAATTCATCTGCAGGGGTCAGGGCTTTGCCTAAATCATGTAGAAGCACTGCAAAACGTACATCCAGTGAATAATTGGCACGACAAGCTTGCTGCAGCGACATCATGGTATGCAAACCACTGTCAATTTCAGGGTGATACTCAGGACGTTGTGGAATACCAAACAGTGCATCCAACTCAGGGAATAAAACTTTTAAAGCACCACAGGCACGTAAAGTTTCAAAATAAACATCAGCACGTTCTTCCATCAAAGCACGCGAAGTTTCTTTCCAGACACGCTCCGGTGTCAGCGCCTGTAGTTCGCCTGATTCTGCAAGTTGCTGCATTAGCAACAAGGTTTCAGGGGCAACCTGAAAACCCAAGCCGTGATAACGTGCAGCGAATCGTGCAATGCGTAATACACGCAAAGGGTCTTCTGCAAAGGCATCAGACACATGACGCAGGACTTTATTGCATAAGTCTTGCTGCCCACCGTACGGGTCGTAAACAGTGCCTTCATCATCCATCGCCATAGCATTGATGGTCAGGTCACGACGAATTAAATCTTCTTCTAAAGTCACACTCGGGTCTGTATAAAACTCAAAACCATGATAACCATGACCCGACTTGCGTTCAGTTCGGGCAAGTGCATATTCGTCTTTGGTGTCTGGGTGTAGAAAAACAGGGAAGTCTTTGCCCACAGGCTGAAAGCCTTGAGTCAGGAGTTGGTCGGGTGTCGCACCAACTACAACATAATCTTTTTCGTGATAGGGGTGACCGAGCAAGTGATCTCGAACTGCACCGCCTACTAAATAAACTTGCATGAAAAAACCTCTATTCTTCAAGCAATCATGCTACAGAATAGAGGTTTTCTCAAGTCCATAATTCTGAGTCAATGGCTCAGAATTGCATGGAGTATCTATAAATTATAGGCTGTCACGTTCCGTTTGTTGAATTTCAGCAACGGTTAACGCAGTCATATTCACTACACGACGTGTCGTAGCAGTTGGCGTCAAGATGTGTACAGGTTTCGCTGCACCCAATAAGATTGGGCCAATTGTGACATTGTTACCAGAAGTAGATTTCAACAAGTTAAATGAAATATTTGCAGAATCTAAGTTAGGCATAATCAACAAGTTTGCAGAACCTTTGAAGCGTGAGTTCGGGAAAGCAAATTGACGGATATTTTCGTCTAATGCTGCATCACCGTGCATTTCACCTTCAACTTCAAGCTCAGGTGCAATTTCGCTCAAAATTTCAAACACTTTACGCATTTTTTGTGCGCTTGGGTCTTGTTGGTCAGAGCCAAAGCTAGAGTGTGACAATAAAGCAACACGTGGTGTCATACCAAAACGACGTACTTCTTCAGCAGCCAAAATAGTCATTTCAGCAAGCTGCTCAGCAGTTGGGTTGGTGTTGACATAGGTGTCTGCAATAAACAGGTTGCGGTCTTCAAGCATTAATGCATTTAGGGTAAAGAAGTTGGTACGGCCTTCTTTTAAACCAATTACATTTTTCACGAAATCAAGGTGAATGTCATAGCTTGAGTAAGTACCACACAACATACCATCTGCTAAACCATGTTTCACCAACATTGACGCAATAAGGGTAGAGCGACGACGTGCTTCACGTTGTGCATACTCAGGTGTAACCCCTTTACGCTGCATAGTGGTGTAATAATCTTCTGCGAATTTTTCGTAATTTGGGTTGTTTTCCTGATCAACGATTTCAATATTGACACCGTGTTCAAGACGCAAACCTAATTTTTTGATATTCGCTTCAATGACCGCAGTACGACCCACCAAAATTGGTTTTGCCAAGCCTTCATCTACTGCAATTTGTACTGCACGCAATACACGTAAATCTTCACCTTCGGCATAAGCAATACGTTTTGGATCAGTTTTAGCCTGTGCAAAAATTGGCTTCATCATAAATGCTGAGTTGTAAACAAACTCAGATAGACGTTGACGATACGCTGAGAAGTCTTGAATTGGACGGCTTGCAACGCCAGAGTCCATTGCTGCCTGAGCAACAGCAGGTGCAATTTCAAGAATCAAACGCTGATCAAGCGGACGTGGAATTAAATAGTCACGACCGAAAGATGCAGATTTTTCACCATAGGTAGCGGCATCCGCTTCGATGTGCGCCATACGCGCAATGGCATGTACACACGCAATTTTCATTTCTTCGTTGATGGTGGTTGCACCCACATCTAACGCGCCACGGAAAATATACGGGAAGCACAGTGCATTATTCACTTGGTTTGGATAGTCAGAACGACCTGTCGCCATGATGACATCTGGACGTACTTCATGCGCATGTTCAGGCAAAATTTCTGGGTCTGGGTTGGCCAAAGCAAAGATGATTGGATTTTCAGCCATTTCTTTAACCATGGCTTTGGTCAAGATTCCTGCTGCAGAAAGGCCAAGGAACATATCAGCACCGCCAATGACATCGGCAATTTGTGTTCCTTCAATATCTTGCATATAGCGTTTTTTCGACTCATCTAAACCTTCACGCTTAGTGGTGATTAGGCCGCGAGAGTCAGCAACAATGATATTTTCTTTTTTTGCACCCAAGGCACATAACAAGTCCAAGCAAGATAGTGCTGCTGCACCTGCGCCTGAAGCGACGATTTTAATTTCATCAATTTTTTTGCCATTGAGTAACAAGGCATTGAGTAGGGCAGAACCTACAATAATTGAAGTACCGTGTTGGTCATCGTGGAACACAGGAATGTTCATGCGTTCACGTAGTTTTTTCTCGATGTAGAAACATTCTGGCGCCTTGATATCTTCAAGGTTAATCCCGCCAAAAGTCGGTTCTAACGCGGCAACAATATCGACAATTTTGTCTGGATCATTTTCAGCAATTTCAATATCAAAGACATCGACACCAGCAAACTTTTTGAAGAGTACGCCTTTACCTTCCATTACAGGTTTAGAGGCTAAAGGACCAATATTCCCTAAACCGAGTACAGCTGTACCGTTACTGACTACAGCAACCAAGTTACCACGTGCGGTGTAAAGTGCTGCTTTTGAAGGATCACGTTCAATCTCTAAACATGGTGCTGCGACACCTGGGGAGTAAGCGAGCGCTAAGTCACGTTGATTGACCAGCTGCTTACTTGGTGTAACGCTGATTTTTCCTGGTGTTGGAAATTCGTGATAGTAAAGTGCCTGCTGTTTTAATGATTGATCGTCCATCTGAATCTCGTATGTGACAAGTTAGCCAGCGGTGCTGGTGGATTTTTATGAATCCTATCGAATATACCATTACTTGCCCTATTAGCACAGTCGTTGCTGTTTATTTTTAGAGCAAACTTAGAGCTTTCGGGTCTAGTTTCAGATTAAGGAGCTATAAGCGCGTGAGTCCTGACGTGCTTGTAGAAACAGCGTTGCTTCCTGTTCAGGTAAAGGCTTGGAAAATAAATAGCCTTGCGCAATGTCACATTTCAAATTCTGCAAATACTGTAACTGCTGTTCAGTTTCAATCCCTTCAGCCACCACACTCATGCCCATGGCTTTGCCCATAGCAATCATGGCACTAACAATGGCTTCTTGTTTGGTATTCCCAATTTTAGAAACAAAGCTACGGTCTATTTTTAAACTGTCAATTGGGAAGTCTGTTAAGTAAGAAAGTGAAGAATAGCCTGTACCAAAATCATCTAAGGCGATATGAATATCACGTTGTTTAATTTCATCTAATAAAGACTTCACGGTTGTGGAGTTTTCCACTAAAGAGGATTCGGTAATTTCTAATTCTAAGCTTGCACCTGAAATTTGATAGGTATTAATCGCATCATCTAAATCTTGCAGCAATTGACCACGTTGCAGTTGTTGTGCAACTACATTAACCGATACTTGGATATGATCAAAACCTAACAGATTCCATTCACGAATTTGCTTGGCAGTTTGTTGAATTACAACCCGACCAATATCGGAAATTAAACTGGTTTGTTCCGCAATAGGAATAAATAGGTTCGGTGGAATAATGCCTTTGGTTGGATGTTTCCAGCGCACCAATGCTTCAAACCCAACTACCTGATAATTATGGAAATCAATTTTAGGTTGATAATATACAATTAACTCATCATTTTTAATGGCTTGGCGTAAGTCACGCTCTAAATGCACATCTTGTTCTAGCAGTTTGGTGTTGTCTAAAGCGTAATATTTAACGGTATTACCACCCAAACGCTTGGCTTCAGACAAGGCTTGTTCTGCACAATTATTCAGATAATCCAGCTGGCGTCCATGTTCAGGATAGAGGGAAACCCCCATCGACAGGGTAATAATATGTTCTTGTCCCTGCACATTAAACGGCAAATTAAAGGCTTTGGTGATGCGTTCACAGTGCTGCTGTATAGAAGGGCGAATATGAGAAATTTCATACACAATTGCAAAATCATCGCCATTTAAGTGCGCGACAAACAGCGCTTCGGCATTGGTGATGCGTAAACGCTGCGCCACTTGACGGAGTAATTCATCGCCACCATTATTGCTTAAATATTCATTTAAAGGTCTGAAACGGTCAATATTGAGTCGAATGACCGCCAATTGCTGCAATGAATCTTGCTGCGAAATAAGATATTGATGTAGTTGATAATTATAGTAAAAGCGATTAGGCAAGTCGGTCAGTGGGTCGTAATTTTCTAAATAGGATAGACGTTGTTCTTGTAGTTTATGTTCGGTTAAATCAGACACAATCCCAATATAATTAATAATGCGGTTTTGCTCATCGGTGACGGCATTGATATGCACACGAACTGCGAGTTCTTTACCAGAGCGGAATCTTGTATTCATTTCAGCATCATATTTACCTGTGCTGAGCAATTGTTGAAGAATTTCTTCTTGCGTAATGCGTTGATGTGCTTTGTGGGACTCGACCAAATCAAACAGATATTTGCCTAAAATATGGTCGCGTTTAAATCCGCTCATTTGTGCATAGAATGGATTGGCTTCAATATAGCGTAGGTTTTCATCTAAAATAAAAATACCTTCGGCTGCCTGTTCAAGTACGCTGGCAGTGAGTTTTAAGCGTTCTTGCCCAATCCGTTCTTGGTGAATGTCACGGCGAATCCCCACCATGCGTAAAGGTTTATTGGTGACAGGATCACGCTCAATCACCCGCCCAATATCATGCACCCAATACCATTGACCTGAACTATGTTGTACGCGATATGTGGCTTGATAGCGTTCAGTTAGACCCCGTAAATGTTGTTTCATGGTTTGGTGAAAGTGCGGAATATCATCAGGGTGAATCAGTTGCTGTAATTTATTCCGATGCTGTTTAGTATTCTCTAAAGGAGTTTGCTGTGCGCCACTACCAAAGACAATACTGCGTTGCCGTATATTCCAGTCCCATGCTTTTAGACCTGCGGCTTCATGTGCCAAAATTAAACTATGTTGTTGATTGATTAAATCTTGGTGCGTTTGTTCTAAGTCAAAGGTACGTTCTCTTACTTTTTGTTCTAGCATTTGATTGTTGAATTGGAGTTGCTGCTCAATGTCTTTGGACTTGTTTATTTCAGCTTGTAATTGTTGGCAGAGCTGATCTGTCCATTCCACTTGTTGTTCGGCCGTTTTTTTGAATTGGTTGTTTTTAAAATAAACACTCGATAAACGCCGATGCATGTGCATAGAAGTATTGGCGCAAATGAGCAAGGTAATGAGAGCAAAGTTAGTGGCCACGAAAAAGAAGGCCGAGTTTTCTGTGCGAATTAAAAATTGCGCAGCGATATAAGGTAAAATCGCAGGTATAAACACCCAACAAAAATAACTGAGACGTTGCGTTAAGAAGGTCAGGGCAAAGGTCTGACTGACAATAATCAGCAATGCCGCTAAAATAATGGCTTCGTAGCTGCTGAGTTCAAGATTGTGCTGCGGCAAATAGTAGTACAGTAAGCTGACGCCAAATGCGATGGCCGTGCCTGTCAGAAAACATACCAATTTTAACCAGCTATGCGCATGCTCTAGCTGATATTGTCCTGCTTTAAAATGGACTGCGGTTAAAAGTAGACACGAACCTATGGTTAATTCGGTCAGAATAAACCACACATTAAAATAAATAGATGAATGAGCAAAAGAATATTGGTAAATAAAAAACACATACAGACAGACAATTGCGATGCTGACTAAAAAAAAGCGCAGCAGTCGAATCGTATTGGTTATTTGCGCAGCATATAAATATTGCTGTAACAACTCATCCTGAACGTCTGACATATATCCCCAAAGTCTAACAAATGATCAAATGACTTCTATTTTTAAATAACTTGTTGCTGCTAAAATTCTCGGTGTTTTGTGATTGAATTTTAGACAGATATTTTTAATATATGGCTTGAGATTAATCATGTAAATCGTAAAAAGCAACGTGTTTACAGGGTAAATCTGCAAAAACAGATAAATTATTTATCCATCGTATAATTTAGAATCGATAATGCTACTACTGGCGCGGTTTCAGTGCGTAAAACACGTGCGCCAATACACCAGTTCTGAAAGCCAACAGCGTTTGCAGCAGCAATTTCAGCATCACTTAATCCACCTTCAGGGCCAATCAACAAAGCAAAATCTTGGCTTGCGTTATCCAATACATTCACTTGTTCTTTATTCGGCGCAAGAACCAGCTTGGTGTGTGGTAAATCACCATTCAACCAGTCAGATAGACTTAAGGGCGCTAAAATTTTAGGCACAAGATTCATACCGCATTGCTCACAAGCTGCAATGGCAATACCTTGCCAGTGATCCAGTTTTTTTTGATCTCGATCATATTTCAAACGCATTTCACAACGCTCTGAAGTCAGTAACTGAATTTCAGTCACCCCAAGCTCCACTGCTTTTTGAATTGCGTAATCCATACGGTCACCCTTGCTCATGACTTGACCTAATACAGTGCTAAAGCGAGGTGTGCGATTGTCTGGATTGAAGCCTTGAACTTGGACACAGGCTGTTTTTTTTGCAATTTCGGTAAGCTCAACCTGATATTCACCACCTTGTCCATTAAACAAGGTGGCGCAATCACCCACTTGAGCACGCAAGACTTTAACCCAGTGATGAAATACTGTTTCAGTCAGATCAACTTGCGTATCTACTGCTAAATCAGCCTCAATATAAAAACGGGGCATAGGTCTTACTCGTTCAGGTGAATAAAAGGTAAAGGATTAAGCCAAACCAAGATCAGTCACTAGCTGACGTGTTGGTTCAGTATTGTTCATGGTATAAAAATGCAAACTTGGTGCACCACCTGCAATTAGGCGTTCACATAGCTTGATAATCACTTCATGGCCAAAGGCTTTAATTGACGCAGTATCATCGCCATAAGTTGCCAACTGTTTACGAATCCAGCGTGGAATGTCTGCACCTGTGCTGTCAGCAAAGCGAATTAAATTGCTGGCATTGGTAATAGGCATAATGCCTGGTGCAACAGGAATATTCACCCCTTGCTTTTGAATACGTTCTATAAAATAGAAGTAAGCATCTGGATTGAAAAAGAGCTGGGTAATGGCAGCATTTGCACCTGCATTGACTTTGGTCACAAAGTTTTGAATGTCGTGATCAAAGTTATCTGCTTGAGGATGCATTTCAGGATAAGCCGCAACTTCAATGTGAAAGTGATCGCCTGAATGTTCACGAATAAAGCGTACCAAGTCCGACGCATATGGCAATTCGCCTAAACCGACCTGACCTGAAGGTAAATCACCACGTAAAGCCACAATACGATCAATACCTTGAGCTTTATAGATATCAAGCAATTCGGCAATGCGTGCTTTGTCATCACCAATACAAGATAAATGCGGTGCGACAGGTGTGCCTTTACCATTTAAATCACTAATGGCCGATAACGTGCGCTCACGCGTTGAACCGCCAGCACCATAAGTGATTGAGAAAAATTCAGGTTTTAGAAGTTGTAATTCTTGATGTACAACTTTGAGTTTTTCTGCACCTACATCGGTTTTAGATGGGAAAAATTCGAATGAAATAGGAACCTGTTTCGACATAGTTAAATCCTTTTTATAAATACTTATTTATATTCTTTCACCTCTCCTAAATCCTCTCTCTTGCGCTGGGTTTAAAAGCAGTGCTTTAAACTTGCTCAGGAGAGGACTTACCCTCGAATACATTCATTAAACAATGAATAATTCCCTCTCTTGCGTTGAACTTCAAAGCAGTGCTTGAAGTACGCTCAGGAGAGGGTTAGGGAGAGGAATTGAAAACTTAGTATTTATAAGCGTCCGCTTTAAATGGACCTTCAACTGCAACCCCTAAATAGTCCGCTTGAACTTGGGTCAATTGAGTTAATACACCACCGAAACCAGCAACCATTGCTGCAGCAACTTCTTCATCTAGTTTTTTAGGTAAGATTTCAACACGAATAGCTGCTTGTTTTTGCTCTGCAGGTAGGTCTGCAAATTTTTCTGCAAATAAGTGCATTTGAGCCAACACTTGGTTTGCAAATGAACCATCCATAATACGTGATGGGTGACCTGTCGCATTACCCAAGTTCACTAAACGACCTTCAGAAAGTAAGATTAAATAATCGTTTTCGTTTTCTGAACGGTACACTTGGTGTACTTGAGGCTTCACTTCAACCCACTTATAGCCACGTAGGTAGTTGGTGTCGATTTCAGTGTCGAAGTGACCAATGTTACATACAACCGCACCTGCTTTTAAGGTATCAAGCATGGCAGCATCACACACGTGATAGTTACCTGTAGTGGTCACAATCAAGTCAGTGTTTTGAAGAAGTTCTTGGTTGACATCGGCTTTGTTGCCTGTTTGCACGCCATTGTTATATGGAGATACAACTTCGTAGCCATCCATACATGCTTGCATTGCACAAATTGGGTCAATTTCAGAAACACGTACAATCATGCCTTCTTGACGTAAAGATTGCGCAGAACCTTTACCTACGTCACCATAACCAATCACTAATGCACGACGACCAGACAATAGCATGTCTGTACCGCGTTTAATGGCATCGTTGAGAGAGTGACGGCAACCGTATTTATTGTCGTTTTTAGATTTAGTCACAGAGTCGTTGACGTTAATTGCAGGCACTTTTAAAGAACCATCTTTCCACATTTCAATTAGACGTTGTACGCCCGTAGTGGTTTCTTCAGTAATGCCGTGAATGCGCTCTAATAATTCAGGATATTTCTCGTGAACAAGTGCAGTTAAGTCACCGCCATCGTCCAAAATCATGTTGGCATCCCATGGTGTGCCATTTACATTAATTTGTTGCTCTAAGCACCATACGTATTCTTCTTCAGTTTCGCCTTTCCAAGCAAATACAGGAATACCCGCAGCAGCAATAGCAGCAGCAGCATGGTCTTGAGTCGAGAAAATGTTGCACGATGTCCAACGAACTTCTGCGCCTAATTCAACTAAAGTTTCAATTAAAACCGCAGTTTGGATTGTCATGTGGATACAACCCAAGATTTTAGCACCAGCAAGTGGTTTAGCAGCAGCATAACGCTTACGCAGACCCATAAGGGCTGGCATTTCAGCTTCTGCAAGTTTGATTTCTTTACGGCCGTAGTCAGCAAGTGAAATATCGGCAACTTTATAATCTGTAAATGAAGCATTAACCGCGTTCATCACGATCTCCTTATAGAAAAAAATAAATGATCATTATGTTCGCGGATGCCGTTGTTGGTCTAAATGAACATTTAAACCGATGGTCGAGCCTAGCGATTTTACATTTATGTGCCTGTAAAAACGTCGCAGCATCCCTCGACTAGCGGGGTATTGTACTTGGATTTAGTTTTAGTTCCAATCTTAAATTGTTTATATAAAAAACAAGCAATAAATGCCCTGCATGTACATGAAAATTGGTTATCGTATTAAGAAATCGAAATTTGTCGTTCTTATTGAGCCTGATTTTGGCGTTTAATCGGTTATGATTTGAGGTGAAATGATTCACAAAAAATTGAAAGTTCTCACTGTTTCTCAGCAGAGCAGTGGTTTGAAATTGTGTTTAACAGAGTTAAACATAATAAAAATGGGGAAAATCAGATGAAAACAAAAATAATTTTCAACCTCATCGGGATTGTAATGGGTAGCTTGATGTTGAATATGGTTCAAGCCAACGATAGCACAGGTTATGTGGCAACCAGTGGCGTACAGTACCTGAAAAATAAAGATATTCAGATGTATAGCGAAGATCTCTATATCAGTAAAAAAATCATCAAAGTTGATTATCAATTTAAAAATTTAAGCAACAAAGACATCAAGGAAAATATTTTATTTCCTTTGCCGAAGGTGGAAAATTTCTTTGACTCGGACTTTGCAGATACTGAGGGCTTGTTGAAAAGTTTTCAGGTGAAAGTCGATGGGAAAAAGATTCAGCCCAGCATGCATGTGCGTGCTTATCTACAATTGGGTGATTGGCAGAATCCACAATATGTTGATGTCACCACTGAATTTAAACAATGTGGCTTCACACAGCAGGATTTACTGAATCCTTGGACACGTAAAGTCCGTGATTCTGACTATTACTGGGAAAAAGTACAACAATGTAAGCATCCAAAATTAAAGAAATATTTTACTGATAATCAAGGTTCACTAGAGTGGTCATCAGAAGTGATTTATAGCTGGCCGCAGACCTTTAAAGCAGGAGCAATGACACGGGTACAACATGAGTATCGTCCTTTAGTGGGTGGTTCAGTTGCTATGTATTTAGAACAAGATGCGAAAGACTTTTGTATGGATCGTGCTTTTTTAAATGGTCTAAAAAAGAAGAATGCGGAACATGCACCCATAGCAACTTTAGGTTATATCTTGACTACAGGTGCCAATTGGGCAAAGCCAATACAAAATTTTAAATTGACAATTGAGCGTGATGCAAGCGAACTGATTTCGTTATGTTGGGATGGTAAAATTAAGAAGATCAGTCCAACGAGATTCCAAATTCAAGAGAAAAAATTTACACCTCAGCAAGATTTAAATATTTTGTTTTTAGATACCACACGTCGTTATTAATTCAAAAATCAGGAAAATTTCAGATCATTCTTTCACTTGAAAATACTGGAATTTTCCTTCTGTTGCATCATTCATCCCTAGATGAAAAAGTAAATATTCCATGCATTCATCTGTAAGACTTTGAACAGGATCAACAACATATTTTTTGATTTATATCAAAAAAATTTTAATGAAAAATCTAGCAGTTTTGTAAATACACGCATTATTGGCGATACTTGCACCATTAAAGTGCTATGACAAAATCTAATCTATTTTTATAGCCGTTCTAAAAATTAAAAAATAAGGACGTCAGCCATGATTAGCTTGGTTTTTTTCTTGGTTGGGATGGGCACACTATTTTTAGCATGGGTGCTGTATCAACAGTCACAGTATTTTAAAAGTAATGTGATTGAAGTGCAGGGACGTATAGTCGATATTCAGATTCGAAAATTCAGTTCAAGTAAAACCCAGCGTATTGTACATCGACCCATTATTCACTATGTTTTTCAGGGTAAAACTTGGCAATACGAAGCAGAATATGACGTCCGCCAATACAATCAAAATACAGATGCTTTTGTCAGATTACATTTCAAGCCTGAGCATCCGAGTTTGGTTCGAAGTGAGCCAGATCTGAGAGATGGTCATATTTTAATTTTTATTTGTTTAGGTTTAGGTCTGCTTTTTAATGGTTTAGGTCTGCATTTAATCATCGATAATTTTAACGACATTAAAATCAGTTTATTGGACGAAAAGTTTTTTATCGGGATGGGCGTGATTGCTATCGTGATGTTTTTTACTTTGTTTTGGCAGCGTGAAAACCTTTTATGGATGTTCAACTTGCCCAATGCGACAAAAAAATGGGGCTTAACTGATAATGCAATTTGCCTAGAACAGGGATCAGACCATTCGATATAAAAATGTAGTGCTTCGAAAATGAACGAGTGGAGGGAGGTCAATGCTTGAAATAATCACATTTATTGGAGTCTTTTTTGTCGGTGCTTGTTTTACCTTTGTTGGCGCTATGATTTTATGGCGTAATACATTTTTTCAGCAACACGGGATAAAAATTTACGGACGTATTGTCGATTTTTCATCTGAAACAAAGGATTCGAGTCGCCGACTTCCGATCATTGAATATCAATTTCAAGCACAGAAACGTCGTTTTGTTGATCAATTTTCGGGGCAAATGACACCTGTAAAAATGAACCAAAATATTGAAATTTATGTTTTTCAATCTCATTTAGACACGGCAATGACCGTACATTTTATTGAGGAAATAAAAGCAGTGGGCTATATCTTCACTGCGATTGGTCTTGTGACCTGTATTGTTGGTTTAGTGGTGGCAAATGTGTATTTTAAAGATGGTATTGAGCTTGCCAAAATTTCAGTGGCTCATCCAATGTTTTATGCAGAGCTGTTTTTTTCTATCATGTTTTTTATCGCTGTTATTAAAGCAGCATCCGCATTTTCTGAAATCTTTAAAATTGCTTTAACTGGCATACCATTGGAGAAAAACACGGATTTGGTCGATCAATAGCACAGGAGTCAAGAGAAATGACGAGAGCAGCCTGATTAAGACGGAGAAATTGACAATATATAAAAAAGAATCTAGATCAACTCAACAAAAGAAGAATGAACAATGACTTATATTTTATTTGCGCTTATTTTTTGCGGCTTACTTACTTTGGTGATTTGGGTAAAAAAGCAAAATCAATTTTTTAAGCAACATGGGCTCAAGGTAATTGGACGTGTGGTGGCTCTTGAAGAAAAAACCATGCAGCGACCTAAAGGTGGGGGTAGCTATACAGTACAGCTTCCTGTGATTGAATATCCACATAAAGGACAGACGTGGCAGCTACAAGGAGATGCATCCGCACCGCAGCAATACAAAGAAGGTGAAATTGTCAATTTGGTGGTGCATCCAGAGCTGCCTATAGCAATGACAGAAAAAGAACTTGAGCAGCGTAATATTTTATTGCTGGTGCTGACTGGTCTATTGATTGTCCCCATTGGTCTTATTTTGGGATTTCATTCATTACTCAGCGGTGATGCTGCACAAATGATGATGTTTAAAGGGTACGGTATCACCGTTGGACATTTTTATGATTTTATGGGGGGCGCAGCACTGCTCACATTTCTTGTCAAAATGTATCCTATTTGGAAGCGTTGGAAAGAGAAACAGGATCAGGCTTTTATGGGGTTACCCTATAATGTCAAAGCGGTTAGCCCAAAAAATACCATGCATGAGCAGCAAGCATACAAAGCTCATTCAGGTTAAATATGTGCATTTATAAGATAGATTTAAAAAAGCCGAGTAGTAAATACTCGGCTTATTTCTTATTCAGTTTTCTCAGCAGCTTCTGCTTTTTCAGTCCAGTAATCGGCTTTTTCTTCATTGGCATCTATACCTAAACCATTGGCATAAATAAACGAAATATCACGCATGGCTTGGACATCGCCCAGTGTTGCTGCTTGCTCCACCAATTCAATAGAGCGAGCTGTATCTTGCTCAACCACATCGCCACGACGGTAAAAACCAGCCAATTCTAAAATTGCGGCAGCATGCTCTTGCTCGGCAGCTTGTTTGAGCCAATGGTGTGCATGTTCAAAGTAGGTTTTCGATTCTTCAGGATCACTTTCACGTAGCTCTTTGGCATAAACAGTGTAGCCTTCACCCAGCCAGTACATGGCTTCGATATGTCCATTTGCGGCTGCTTTGAGTGCCCATTCTTCGGCCAGTTCAATATCTTCATCAAAATCGCTTTGCATATACAGCACGGCAACTTCAAACTGAGCTTCAGCTTGCCCAGCAATCGCGCGGTTAATTAGTGCAGTAGGAATAGAAACAGATTCTGACATAACGCCATCCAACACAATTTTGAACTTTTGAATGAGCGATAGCCTAAAAGGTCTATCGGGAAAAAGCCATCTTCGGTGTGATTTTATTTTCTAAAATGAGGGTCTGTTGATCTTTCACTTATGCAGACAATAACAAAAAATCACTTGAGCCATATCGTCAAGTTTCAATATGCTGAATGTTAAACATGGTCATAATGAGAACAATAAGATGGCAAATTTTTTAACTGCTGAACAAGCAAAAGTTTATTCAGATCATGCCAAGCTAGATATTGAATTATATAAGCAGCGTTTGGCGTCTTTAATCGAAGAGAATGCCAAGCAGGGCAATACCGCAGTTTTTACCGTGCTGCCAAAACATTTACCTTTAGAAGATGTTCGTAATTTATCGGCACAATTAACCGATTTAGGTTATCAGGTGCGCTTTGAGTTAAATGAGTTCTTTTATAGCTTTAATGTGTATTGGATTTAAAACTCAATCACATCGACATTTCACGGAATAGTTTCAGTGAAATGTCGAGTATTTATATTTTTTGATTTAGATTGCGTTTAAGTATTTGGAGTGTGTTCTGCCAAAACTTCCAACGCCGCACGAAAAGCTTCCTGAGTTGCAGGTGCGCCACAATAAGGCAAGCTGTGTAACAAGACTTCCTGAATTTCTTCGACACTTGCCCCGTTATTTAGCGCACCACGAATATGTCCTTTAAGCTCTGTCGGGCTTTTTAAAGCAGTTAAAAAGGCGATAGTAATTAAGGAACGGTATTTGCGTGGTAGCACACCTTCACGTTGCCAAGTTGAACCCCATGCATGTTCATTAATCCAGTCTTGCAAAGGTTGGGTAAATGGTACAGTGTTGTCCTGTGCGCGTTTTACAAAGCTTTCGCCCATGACTTCAGTGCGAACTTTTAAGCCATTGTCATAGTCTTGTTGTGACATTTTACTATCCCTGTTTTATTGTTTGAGCTCGGTGTATAGATTAAGTGCATAGATTAACAATTTATGGCGATGACACCATGCGCACTTGGTCGTAGACCATCAAAAAATATTCACATCTATCTATTTTTAATATATCCACAAGGTATAAAAAACCCCGAACATAAAGTCGGGGCTGTTTTGGCTTTATCGCAAATTTGGAAATAAGCGAGTGTTAAGCCTCAATGGTTTGCACGCTAATTTTTTTAGCAGGGTCTGCTTTGCGGCGTACAGTTGGAACAGGTTCGCCATAGTATTGACGGTCTGCAAAATAACTTGAACGCACCATTGGTGCTGCCCAAATATTTTTAAAGCCAAGCTTTTGACCATGTGCGGTGTAGCGTTCAAATTCTTCTGGTGTTACAAAACGGTCAATTGGCGCATGTTCTTTAGACGGTTGCAAATATTGGCCAATGGTCACGTAATCTACGTCGTGCGCCTTAAGATCATCCAATAACGCAATCACTTCTTCTTCAGTTTCACCAATGCCCACCATCAAACCACATTTGGTTGGAATATCAGGACAGTATTCTTTAAACATTTTGAGTAAGTTTAAAGAGTGTTGATAGTCTGAACCTGGACGCATGGCTTTATATAAACGTGGCACAGTTTCAATATTGTGGTTGAAAACATCTGGCGGACATTCAGTCATAATGCGTAGTGCAATATCCATACGACCACGGAAGTCTGGCACCAAAATTTCCAATAAGGTGTCTGGACTGAGCGCTCGGGTTTCTTTAATACAATCTACAAAATGCTGCGCACCGCCATCTAATAGGTCATCACGGTCTACAGAGGTGATCACGGCATATTTTAAGCCTAAATTGGCAATGGTTTCTGCCATGTGACGTGGCTCTTCAGGGTCAAGCGCATTTGGTCGACCATGGGCAACATCACAGAATGGGCAGCGACGGGTACAAATATCACCCATAATCATAAAGGTTGCAGTACCACCACCAAAGCATTCAGGTAAGTTTGGGCAAGCGGCTTCTTCACAAACGGTATGTAATTTTTGCTGACGCAAAGTGGTTTTAATGCGTTGAACTTCTTCAGGTGCCGTCATTTTGACCCGAATCCAGTCAGGCTTGCGAGGCGTTTCAACCGTAGGAACAACTTTTACAGGAATACGTGCGACTTTTTCAGCACCACGGAGTTTGACACCCTGTTCAGGTTTACGGTTTGCAGACATATTCAACTTTTCCACTGTTTTTGAAGGGGAGAGATTTAGTATGGCTTACATTTTACAGAATGTTGAAGCAAAATATGCCAATTCCAACATGCACGGTAAAATGTCAACGAACATTCATCATAAGAGCATATTATTATAACGAAATTGTGCTTAAATTGGGTAAAAACGATATTCATATAAAAAATGTGGTTATCACGTAATATATGCACACTAAATACAGAAAATTCAAACGATTTACGTCATAATATGGCCCATTGAAAAGATAGATTTAAAGAAAAGGAGCGTTGAATGCCACGTAAAAAAGAGGTCGTTAGTGGAACTTTCGTGAAGTATGATGCGGTCGTTCTCGGTTCAGGCCCTGCGGGTGAAGGCGCGGCAATGAAACTTGCCAAATCAGGTAAGCGTGTTGCGATTGTAGATATTCGTGAACAACTCGGTGGTAACTGTACGCATGTGGGTACAATCCCGAGTAAAGCACTGCGTCAGACGGTGTCTAATATTATTCGT
The DNA here is from genome assembly GCF_012371315.1 of Acinetobacter sp. A1. Classification (NCBI taxonomy): domain Bacteria; kingdom Pseudomonadati; phylum Pseudomonadota; class Gammaproteobacteria; order Moraxellales; family Moraxellaceae; genus Acinetobacter; species Acinetobacter sp. A1. The sequence goes on along the minus strand of NZ_JAAZQY010000015.1, from coordinate 36,174 downwards.
TACCGTCGTGACCCAATGTTTAAAAAAATGGGTGACTGGCGTCAGTTTACCATGAAGCAAGTGCTTCAAAGTGCACATAAAGTAATTCAACAGCAGGTTGAAACGCACTCACGTTTTTATGATCGCAATGAAATTGCGATTTATCATGGCCGTGCTTATATTCAAGATAAAAATACAGTTTTGGTTTTTAGTGCAGACGGCATTAAAGAAACCATTATTTGTCAGCAAATTGTGATTGCAACGGGTAGTCGTCCGTATCGTCCTGAAATTTTAGATTTCAACCATCCACGTGTATTTGATTCGGACAAAATTTTGGATTTGGACTTTTCTATCCAAAAAATTATTATTTACGGTGCAGGGGTAATTGGCTGTGAATATGCGTCTATTTTTATTGGTTTAGATCACAAAGTCGATTTGATCAATACACAGCATAAATTACTCAGCTATTTGGATGATGAAATTTCCGATGCGCTGTCATATCACTTGCGTGCGCAGGGTGTGTTGATTCGCCATAATGAGCAAATTGATCATTTAGAAACTTTTGATGATCACGTGGTTTTATATTTGCAAAGTGGTAAAAAAATTAAAGCCGATGCAATTCTGTGGTGTAACGGTCGTTCAGGTAATACCGATGGTTTAGGTCTTGAAAATGTCGAACTCAAGCCAAACAGCCGTGGTCAGTTAACAGTTAATGATCAATATCAAACCGAAGTAGATAATATTTATGCTGCGGGTGATGTGATTGGTTGGCCATCATTGGCATCTGCTGCGTATGACCAAGGTCGTTGTGCGGGTGCGAATATGAGTGGCGAAGAAAATGTGGTACCTGTAACTGATATTCCAACAGGGATCTACACCATTCCAGAAATTTCTTCGATTGGTAAGACCGAACAGGAATTAACTGAAGAGAAAATTCCGTATGAAGTTGGTCAGGCGTCGTTCCGTCATTTAGCACGTGCGCAAATTACGGGTGATACCGTAGGTGAATTAAAGATTCTGTTCCACCGTGATACTTTAGAAGTGTTGGGTGTGCATTGCTTTGGTAATAATGCTGCAGAGATTATTCACATTGGTCAGGCCGTGATGAACAGCCCGAACAATACAATTAAGTATTTTGTTGAAACAACATTTAACTATCCGACTATGGCTGAAGCCTACCGTGTAGCAACTTTAAATGGTATGAACCGCTTATTCTAAGTTGCTGCAACATCGCTTAAAGTTCATTAAAAGAAGAACCCGTAAAGTTTAGGCTTTACGGGTTTTCTTATTCTAAGTTATTCGTTTGGTGTTTTAGTTTTGGTACGTCATTTTATTTGAGTCCAATAATGGCTCGATAGATTATCTGCATGATGAACAAATTAAAATGGTCGGCTACCCGCCAAACTAATTCTTTTAAGTAAGCGCCGTTGCTCGGCAGGGAATGGCTCCCTAGAGTGTAAGGTCACTTGATTGTCCCAAAATACCAAATCCCCTTGTTCCCAATGATGCGTGTAGCGGAAGGCTGGCTTTAAAATATGTGCGCGTAGCCGAGCAATTAATTCACTGCCTGCCTGATCATCATAATTGAGCAACTCCACTTCAGAATGGGTGTTCAGCCAAAGGGCTTTACGTCCAGTTTCAGGGTGGACTCTCACCAAAGGATGTGGATAGCCATGACCAACAATAGGTTGATCATGAAAACGATACAGCGGTGAATTACCATAGCTGCCTGTCGCAGTCGTATTTTGCGCACGCACAAAAGGGTTGTATGTAATGAGTTGAAGGTGATCAATCTCCGCTTTGGTGGTTTCATCTAAGGCATCGTAGGCTTTAATGGTGTTGTACCACGTGGTTTGTCCGCCTTGTTCTGGAATTTCTATGGCATACAGCAGCGAGGCAAAAGAGGGTAACGGTGTCCATTGATGGTCTGCATGCGGTTTAAGTTCTGCATGTCCCGTATAATCACCTTGCCCAACAGCATTTGATACTGGCACTACATCAGGCGGTGTACCTGTGTCGGCTTGACTGCCCAAAACAGGATTGTCTGAACTTGGACGGAAAATAGAACCAAAGTAACTGGCAAATGCTAAATACTGTAAATCATCTAAATGTTGTTGTTTAAAAATCAAAACTAGATGTTGTGCCAAAGCTTGTTTTAGACGATAAATAGTTGCCCCTGTTTGGGCTTTTTTCGCATCTAGCCCTGTCACGACAGCACCTAAGGCAGCACCTGCTAAAGGTTGTATTTGAATATCATTAGGATTTTGTAATGAATCGGCTTGATGCCAACGTGGTGCATCGTGAATCGCTTGAGAAAGCGGGCTTAGACTGCTCATTGGTTTTTACTCTTTCTTGGTATATGGTCAAGAAAATTTAAGTAAAAACAGTCATCAGATAAAATTAAAAGAAATGCTAAACTTATGAAAAACATTATTTTTTAAATAAATGTATGATCTTGAACCATTTAACTTATTTTGCATAGATTTGCTGTTTAAATGCAATGTAGTCTATGGAACAAGTTATATCAGTTGCTCCTTTAGTATTAATACATTGATAATGAAATCGAGTGACTTAAGCGATTAATGCGCACAGAATGCCTGATTAAAATACTCAAACAGTTGAGGCGTTTGCATCCATAAAAAAATTGAAAAGACGAGCAGGACAATAACCGCTAGTGCGAGCAGCACTTTAAAATTAAATAAAGAATTAGTCATGAATAACGTGCTCCTCATTGACCCAGAAATGCACCAAGACCGCAAATGCGCTTAAGGCAATTGAAACGATCCAAATTGCATTATAGTTGCCTGTTAGGTCGTGGTTTAAGCCACCGAGCCATCCCCCAAAAAAAGAACCGACTTGGTGGGTAAAAAACACAATGCCGCTAAGCATAGTCAGATATTTGATACCAAACATATTGGCCACAATACCATTGGTTAGCGGAACAGTAGATAGCCACAATAAGCCCATGATGATGCCAAATGCATAAATTGTCCAGATGCTCAATGGCAGGGCTAAAAATGCGATAATCGCAATGCCACGTAGCCCGTACAGCCACATCAACAAATGTGCTTTGGAATAGCGACCGCCTAACCAACCTGCTGTGTATGTCCCAACAATGTTAAACAAACCAACCAAGGCGAGAAAAATGGTTCCTGTGGTGGCATCAAAACCATGGTCAATTAAATAACCTGGTAAGTGAATGCCAATAAATACCACCTGAAAACCACAGACAAAAAAGCCTAGTGCCAAAAACCAGAATGGTTTGTGATTTTTAGCGATGATCAGAATTTGCTTAAATCCCAAAGCTGGTTGCGTGGACGACGCAGAGCTTGGGCTTTGATACATGGGTGCTTTGAGCATCCATGCCAAAGGAACAATCAATGCAATTAAAATAGCACTGACAATTAAAGCACCCGACCAACCAACATTTTGTAATAACAATAAGGTCGATGGCAGCATAATGAATTGCCCAAAAGAGCCTGCTGCACTGGCAATACCCATCGCAAGGCTTCGCTTTTCAGGTGGTGCCGCACGACCAACTGCTGAAAGTAGTACAGGAAATGAAGTGGCAGATAAAGCGAGACCTAAAATTAAACCCACGCTCAAATTTAGCAACAAGCCTGTTGAGCTGACGGCCATGAGTAATAAGCCAATGGTATACAGCGCACCGCCTACGGCCACCACAATTTTACTGCCGTATTTGTCTGCAAAAGCGCCTGTAATGGGTTGGACTGCACCCCAAATGAGGTTTTGCATGGCAATAGCCAGACTAAAGACATTATGCCCCCAGCCAAATTCATGGCTCATTGGCACCAGATACAGGCCAAAGGCATGTCGTACCCCCAATGACAGCGCCAGAATAATGGCACTTCCCATCAGCATATAAATCAGGGCTTTGGAAAAACGGGTATCTGACATAAAAAGTCCGGCAGCCAGGAAAGACCTGCTTATGTTAGTAGATTGCCGCGTGGGAGGCGATAGAATAAAAATTAAATAAAAGATAAAATTTTTTTATGGCTGCATCAAAAAAGACAGCCCGAAAGGCTGCCTGATGATGGACTGAAAATTAAAGCCTAGAAACGGATACCAATACCGGCATAGGCCAGAATCGGATTCACTTCAATATCGGCCTTAGAACGAATAAGTTCGCCATGTGTGGCATCGGTCACGGTAATGGTGGTGTCATTTTGCAGATGTGCATAGGACAGCGAACCAACCGCAAACCATTTTTCATTAAAGTCATAAGTAAAGCCTGCTGTGATTACTGGAGCAAAGGCATCTGTTGCTTCAACTTTGACTTTAGGATTGGCTTTGTCATTCGGTGACCCATCTAGTGATGCTCCGGCTTTATTATCCAGAATATTAGCGATCATATGTCCTGCAGCAATCAGGTCTTTTTCAGTCTGTGGATTAATTTCCAGTTCATTAAAATAAGCATACATTAAGCCTACGCCAACATAAGGACGGAATTTATTTACGCCAGTCTTGCCAAAGTGATACTGAAATTCAAAAGCAGGCGTCCATGCCCGAGCTGAAGCGGCAGGGCCATGTGCTTCTAAATCCGTAATAAAAATATCATTGTCTAACTCAATGGAGCCCACAAGTGGGGAAGCTATAGCACTGAATGGAGCATATATTTTTCCCTTACCTTGTAAGTCTACTTTAGGTGGAATGCCAGCTTTCATTTCAAACGAAATATTATCGGTAAAAAAATAGTTGGTCATAATGCCTAAAGTGGTAACATCATCAGCCTCTAATCCAGTGCCTGGATTCGTCCAGTTCTCTAGGCCATAAACTTGTGCTGTACCGCTCATGAACGCAGGTAAGGTACTATCTGGATTGATGCCATTAATTAAATCAATTAACCAATTCGCTAAACCAGATGAATTTTCTACGCGGTTATCAATGACTGCCTGCGATGAAATTTCTCCAACGTCAGACTGTATTCCTTCATAGGCAGCAGTATTAACTTTGAATGGCTGCGCTTTACCTTGTGGCATCACATGTAAAGCACCCACTGATACAGAAAAACGTTTAAAACCATCACCATCTTGCAGGCTAAAATACGGTGAGGCATAAGAAACAGCAGGTAAGGCCAATAGCGTGCTGGCAAATAATAAGGTCTTCTTCATATAAGGGACTCCATGTCCAATTTGTTGCTCGTTTTTATAAGGGCCATTATTTAATAGTTAGATAAAGCAAGACTGTTGTTTTTGAAGAAGATTGTTTTATTACATTTGTAACATTCTTGAAATAACTTTGCTGCTCTGTGACTTATTTATGACTTGTGTAGCTAGAAATGGTAATACGGTTTTTAGGGATGAAACCTGAATATTGATATAAGTATTTGATTTATTTATTTTAAGTTGAAGTTTTAGGCGATAAAAAAGGCCACATCAATGTGACCTTTCTGACAATTTTTTTAGTTTTTACGCCAATGACAGCTTAAGACTGGAAACGTGACAGGTCTTCTTCAGGACGTGCAGTCAGGACTTCCAGACCGTCTTTAGTCACTAAAATAGTGTGTTCATATTGCGCTGAAAGTTTGTGATCTTTGGTCACCACGGTCCATTTATCGCCAAGTAATTTGGTTTGCCAAACACCCGCGTTTACCATTGGTTCAATGGTAAAGGTCATGCCTTCTTCTAAAATCATGCCGGTATCTGGCTGGCCATAATGCAGCACTTGCGGTTCATCATGGAAGGTTGTTCCAATGCCGTGACCGCAATATTCGCGCACCACACTAAAGCGCTCAGATTCGACATATTTCTGAATGGCATGGCCAATATCACCAATGGTCGCGCCCGGTTTTACAACTTCCATACCGCGGTACATAGCTTCCTGTGCTACTTTGCATAGACGGTTGGCAAGAATAGAAGTTTCACCACCAACGATGTACATCATGTTGGTATCGCCGTGGTAACCATCTTTAATGACCGTGACATCAATATTCAGGATATCGCCTTTTTTTAATGTCTTGTTTTCAGATGGAATACCGTGACACACCACGTGGTTTACCGAAGTACAGATGGTATGCTGGAAGGCTGGACGACCTGGGGCTGCACCATAGCCCAGGCAGGCTGGAATGGCATTTTGTACATTGACAATATAATCGTGACAAATCGTATCAAGCTCAAGTGTGGTTACACCCGGTTTGATATGTGGCTTGATCATATCCAAAACTTCCGCTGCCAGTCGTCCCGCTACCCGCATTTTCTCAATTTCATCTGCGGTTTTAATTAATCGACGAGGCGCTTGATAAGTACTGTTCATGATCTCTAAAAACTTTTGGAAATTTATATGTGACTATGGTATAAATAGCCGCCCATTTTATCAAATGCTTTTTCGTGAATAAATTTCGCGGGCATTGTGCGATGGGGCAACAAAATCCGCACATATATCGTCACATTACTCTGGGTGCCCTTTGGGGTGGAGAATGCGGATATATGGAGGCCTAACCCAAACTTTAAGGTAAAGAAAATGGCAGATTACAACGTAAGCATGCGCGACCTTCTTCAAGCTGGCGCACACTTTGGTCACCAAACACGTTTCTGGAACCCAAAGATGCGTCAATACATCTTTGGTGCGCGTAACAAAATTCACATCATCAACCTTGAACACACTGTTCCAGCGTTAAATGATGCTTTGAACTTTGCTAACAACTTGGCTAGCAAAAAGAACAAAGTTTTGTTCGTAGGTACTAAACGTGCTGCTTCTGCAATCATCCGTGAACAAGCTCAACGTGCTGGTCAACCATATGTAGATCACCGTTGGTTAGGTGGTATGTTGACGAACTGGAAAACACTTCGCCAATCTATCAACCGTTTAAAAGATCTTCAAGTTCAATCTACTGACGGTACTTTCGCTAAGCTTACTAAACGTGAAGCTTTAGAGCGTAGCCGTGAAATGGAAAAACTTGAGCGTGCTTTAGGCGGCGTGAAAAACATGGGTGGTTTACCTGACGCATTATTCGTAATTGACGTTGACCACGAAGCAATTGCAATTAAAGAAGCGAAAAACTTAGGTATTCCTGTAATCGGTATCGTTGATACAAACTCTAACCCAGACAACGTAGACTACGTTATTCCGGGTAACGACGATGCGATCCGTGCAGTAACACTTTATGCTTCTGCAATGGCTGATGCGATCATTGCTGGTAAAGAATACGCTCAAACTCAAGCCAACGCTCAAGCGAAAGGCGAAGAAGCTCCTGCTTCTGAGGCTTAATGCGTTTTGACGCAAGCTTGTCATTTTTGCGACATGTGATGGTGGCAAAGTAAGCGTCATGTATGCAGACGGCCCAAGAGACACCCTCTGGGCCGTTTCTGTTAAAAAGAGAATTCATTTTCTACCGATTTTAGGAGATTAACATGACTGCAGTTACAGCAAGCATGGTTAAAGAATTGCGTGATCGTACTGGTCTAGCAATGATGGAATGTAAAAAAGCATTGACAGAAGCAGGCGGTGACATCGAATTAGCGATTGACAACCTTCGTAAATCTGGTCAAGCAAAAGCTGCTAAAAAAGCAGGCAACATTGCTGCTGACGGTGCAATCACTATCGTTCAAGAAGGCAACAAAGCAATTCTTTTAGAAGTAAACTGCCAAACTGACTTCGTTGCTAAAGACGAAAACTTTGCTGGTTTCTCTGCAAAAGTTGCTGCTGCTGCATTGGCTGCAAACGAAACTGATGCTGCTAAAATTGCTGAGCTTAAACTTGAAGATGGCGCAACTGTTGAAGAAACACGTATTGCCCTTGTTCAAAAAATTGGTGAAAACATCCAAGTACGTCGTGCACAAATCGTTGAAGGTGAAAACCTTGCTGTATACAAGCACGGTCTAAAAATTGGTGTTGTTGTTTCTTATACAGGTGATGCTGCGACTGGTAAAGGCATTGCAATGCACGTTGCTGCATTCAACCCAGTTGCTGTTACTGCTGAGCAAGTTCCTGCTGATCTTATCGCAAAAGAGAAAGAAATTGCAGAAGCGAAAGCAATCGAATCTGGTAAGCCTGCAAACATCGTAGAGAAGATGGTAACTGGTTCAGTAGAAAAATACTTGAACGAAGTTGCGCTTGATCGTCAAATGTACGTAATTGACAACGAGAAGAAAGTTGCTGAAGTATTAAAAGCAACAGGTACTACAGTTGCTCAATTCGTTCGTTTTGAAGTGGGTGAAGGTATTGAGAAGAAAGCAGAAATGAGCTTCGCTGAAGAAGTTGCTGCTGCTCAAGCTGCTGCGAAATAATTTTACTGTCGTAAAATATTTTGTAAAAAAGCCCCAAGTTTATTTGGGGCTTTTTTATGAGCGGTGTTCGGGTATAAATATCGAAATGCAAACTAGACTAAAAGTGTGATGACAATATGGCAAATAAAAAGAATTTAGGTGTTGGTGCAATTATTGTTATTTTAATTGCAGCATTTTTTGGCATAGATTTACAGCAGTTTCAAACTGAAACACGCCATGACCCATCCATTTCAAGTGAAAGCACAAAATCTACTCTATCTAAGGATGCTCAAACACCTTTTAAGCATGAAAATGGGTCAGATGATGTTGCCAAGATTGAGCGAGCATTTCGGCTAAAACAGCGTGATGTGCAAGTTCGTGCTAGTGGTCGGGTAATTGCAATTTTACCTGATGATAATGAGGGTTCACGTCATCAAAAATTTATCTTGAAACTTAGCAATGAACAAACACTTTTAGTGGCACACAATATTGATTTGGCGCCTCGTATAGCCAATATTCAAAAAGACGATAAGGTTGAGTTTTTTGGTGAATATGAATATTCAGACAAGGGTGGGGTAATTCATTGGACGCATCATGACCCAGCCGATAAGCATGTGAGTGGATGGTTAAAACACCAAGGAAGAACCTATCAATAAAGGTTCTTCCGATTATTCTAATTGGATATAGCGTTTAAACGCGCAAATCGCTCGTTTTTTGCCGTGTTTGCCAAGAAGGTAGGATTTTACCTAAATATGCATCCATGCACCAAATTGGGCCAATGAGAAGGAATTGGACGTCTTTAAAGAATGAAGGCTTTTTACCTTCTACTTTATGTCCATAAAACTGGCCAATCCAAGCCAGAACAAACAAGGCAATATAGAAACCAGAACCTACAGGTAAAATATAAATTAACCATGCCATCACCAGCATGAGTGCCGCCATGGCGACAGCTAAAACTAAATCGAGTCGCGCATAAAAAATAAAACTAAGGACTAACAGCAACGTGGTGAGTAGCGCGCTAAAATGCGCCAGAATACCCACAATTGAAAAAAAGATTGTGGGTACGCATACCCAATGAATAAGTTTATTGGTTTTATTTTGATGGCTTTCACTATACTCATCAAACCACTCTGTTACAGTCTTCATGCTCTACTCCTGTAGAAAACGATTCATTGTTATTTTTAGACTGAATAAAATATAGCGTAGAACGATGCAGCGGTCAAATGTATAGCGTGGTGAATAAGGGGGTAGATCTATATTTTGCTCTAAGATTTAAGGGCAAAAAGCTTAGATGTTAAAAAAGCCACATAAAGTGGCTTTTTTTGTCAAATGTTCAGGAGTAAAGCGAAGTTTTAAGAGTTAGGACCTTCAACACGCTCAATACTCACTTTACCTACGCCTGCATTGGTAATACCCAATTGCTTCGCAGCGCCGTAAGAAAGATCAAGTACACGGTTGCCATGGAACGGACCACGGTCATTTACTTTTACAACAACGCTTTTGCCGTTGTTTTTATTGGTCACGCGAATATAACAGTTGAGCGGTAGGCTACGGTGTGCTGCGGTCATTGCATTCATATCGAATGTTTCACCGCTTGCAGTTTTACGACCGTGGAATTGACGACCATACCAAGACGCCATACCTGTTTGGCTAAATTTACGTACAGTATTTGAAGCCACAGTGTTTAACTTCTCAATCACTGAAGGTTCTTCTGCAGGAATTTCAATTTTCGCTGCAATCGTTTGACGACGAATTTGGTCGCCTGAACGTTCGGTGATTGAAAGGCTGTTTAAATTTGAGAAATGTGAATTAAAACTTTGAGCTTCTTTATTGAGTACACGTGCAGCAAGGCTAGATGACTCATTGTCATTATTGAATGATGATTGCACCATTTCAGCTTGCGACTGACTTAGGGCAACAGCTGCAGAAAGTGCAAGTAAGTATTTAAGTGAACTATGCATGGTTTGAACTCCTGAAGACAGAATTTTTAACTTATTTCGCTCTTAACTGATTGAAATAGTGGTAATCCTGTCTGTAATTTCACTTTTTTGACTACATTTGACGAAATGGATAATATTCATCCCTTACCAAAGGTGTCTAGTCTTTATACGAAAATAATGACAAAAAGTACCAAAAAACAACTTTGTTTGATTAAAAAATAATCAATATTGTAACAATATATTTAAAAAGATGATTTTGTGATCAAATTGTCAAAAATATTTCTTGACTTTACTTGTTTGGTTTGGGTGTGGGGTTTATCGGCTGGCAATTTCAGTACCGAGTAACCATAACGCAGTTGCATACATACGGCTGCGGTTATAGGTCGTAATCACCTGAAAATTTGGGTAAGTAATATAGTAAATTGGCCCATAATTCTCTTGCAATTGAATGACATTCACCAAATCCAGATCATCTATTTGTACAATAGGATTCAGCGGTGCGATGCCTTGCGATTTTAAGACACCATAAGGTGTAGGTAAGGTTAAATCTTTGGCAATCACGCTGTCAGGATTGTTACCTGTATAACGTGCTGCAAATGCAATGGGTTGATTTCGCTGCCAGCCATGCTGTGCCAAGTAATTTGCAATTGAGCCAATCGCATCTACTGCTGAATTACGAAGGTCGATATGACCGTTGCCATCATAATCCACCCCAAATTTTGGAATGTTGCTTGGCATGAATTGAGGGTAGCCGACTGCACCTGCATAAGAGCCGACCACAGAAGAGGTTGGAATACCATCTTTATATGACCATGCAATGAGTGCAGCGAGTTCATCTTTAAAGTATTCAGCACGACGTTCGTAGCCAAAACCTAACGTTGCTAAAGCGTCACGAGTAATAAATGAACCTTTATTGCTGCCAAAGCCTGTTTCTACGCCCAATATACCTAATATGATGGCTTGAGGCACACCAAACTGCTGCTCAGCACGATTGAGTGTATCTGCATACTGCTGTTTAAAACGTACACCACGCTGAATAGTGCTTTCTGCAAGGAAATTCGTTTTATAGGCATACCAAGGCTTACTTTCGCCTGGACGGTTCATAATATTGATGATATTGGGTAAATTTTTAGAACCATTCATTGCCCAGTCAACTTGCGCTTCGCTCAAGCCATAAGTTTGCATCGTTTTTTGTTTAAAACTGGCATAAGACGGATGTTGCTGAAAATCATTGGCCTGACAGAAACTGGTGATAGAAAATGCACCGATCAGTAAAGAAACACGTTTTAGTTTGTTATAAAAATCAAGTTTGAACATATTGGGCAAAATTCCAAATTGATGATTTGCACAACTTATTTATATGCAGTAAATAAGTTTGTACTTATATAGAAGAAGAGGTCTTAGATTGACCTTAAAGCGCTAAAGCGAAGTCAGCGGCTAAGATAGCATTCAAGCGCGCTTGCTTTGTAAAAACTTATACAAAAATAGACAAAGAATGTGTAAAAAGCGCGCAGGATTTGTAACAAAGTTAAAACGCATCACAAAAACTTGCTGCAATTGTCTAAAAACGGACAGATTTGACAGTATTTATTCTCCGAATAAAAATGCCTGATCGAAATCAGGCATTTTGTCAGTTCATTACATGATTAAGATGTATGTACGTATCTATATTAAGGATGGAATAAAGTGTCGTGATATTCCGCTAATACCATCAGCTCTTCTTTGTTAAGATTTGGAATGATTTTATCAACAGCAATATGAACGGCTTTAATTACCGCAGCAGCACCGATATCTGCAGCTTTACGTTTAATCATGCCTAAATCTAAGGTTTTATTAAAGTCGCTCATAAAGTGACGTACTGTCGCTTCTGCGAACTGTTTATACAGTTCAGTTAAAGCCGCTTTATTGACTTCATTGCCTGCTTGAATTTCGGCATAGTTGTGTTTAAGGCTGGTCACCAAACTCGCATCTAGTGTTTCTCCGATGCGTGCATTGCCTGCCGCATCTTTAAAGCTACTACGCTCAGAAAATTCAATCGATTGTTTGACGACATCATTCGGTGCTTTGCTTAATAATTGTTTAAGCAATACCGCAACGGTAGATTTGATATAACCCGCAAGTTTTTCGGCAGTGTCACGCTTATCACTGGCAGGAAAACGGCGTACCAACTCCGTTAAAATTGCATCAATGATTTCATCATTAATCATGAGTGCTGTTTTGTCACGAAGCGGGTACAGCGGTTCACTTGAATTTTTTTTCTGTTGTGCAGTTTCAATTGTATTTAATAATTCTGCAGATGGAATAAATCCAAAAAATGGCATTGTAAAACCTCAATGTTTTTATTGTCGCGCTAAACGAATAGGGCGAGGCATCCATGTTAAGTCCGATACACGACATGGGTTAATGTCTAAACCACCACGACGTGTATAGGTTGCATATACCATCAACTTTTCTGGTGCAAATTTTTGCCAAATATCTGCAAACATTTGTTCCACGCATTGTTCGTGAAAACCATTATGCTGACGATATGAAATAATATAAGCCAAAATACTGCGATAACAAGGTTTTTTGCCTTGATAACGGATAAAAACTGTACCCCAGTCAGGTTGTCCAGTGACTGGGCAATTACTGCGCAATAAATGAGAGTAAAGTTGTACCTCTACATCTTCTGCCTGTTCTAAATCAAACTGTAATAAGCTTGGATCAGGATGTTGCTCCAAGCGTTCAGGACTAAGTTGATCTATGCAAATGCCCTCAGGCTGACTGATGGCTAAATCATCAACCTGAAATAGCGTTAGCGTAACTGGTGCTTCTGCTGCTGCAGTTAAATCATGCTCTACCGTTTCAATAAAATTGGCAGGAGATTGAAAACGGGTAAAGTTCATACTGTTGAAGTAAAGCTTTAGCGATTTAGATTCAATCAGGTTAGGCGAGGATGCAGGTAAGCTAATACGACCAATCGCAACCTGAGGGACACCTTCAGCATTTAGCCAAGAAATTTCAAAAACGTGCCACCAGTCCTGACCGAGTTGGATGCCTTCAACGTCAGCATATTTTTCACGTGCAGCCGCACGTGAAATAGGGAATAAAATATCGGGTTGATATTCGGTTGGGTAGTTGGTGTCTTTACCAAGGAGAGATTGTTCAACACTCATTATTCACGCATTCCTGAGCCACGAGAAAGTAAATGATAGGCGATGCCATACAGCGCGGCACAGCATAGTGTAATCACTGTGAGTGAAATCGTCACGTTTACATCGCTATGACCTAGAATGCCGTAACGGAACGCATTGACCATATACACGACTGGGTTAATTAAAGATAAGTTTTGCCAAAATGGACTGAGAGCGCTAATTGCATAGAACACACCGCCTAAATACGTCAGGGGTGTTAAAACAAACGTTGGAATAATGGAAATATCATCAAAAGATTTGGCATAGACTGCATTAATAAAGCCACCTAAAGAAAACAAAAAGGAGGTGATTAAAACAGTATAAATAGTCACGAACCAATTGGTAATATAAAGGTCTGTAAAGAAAAGGCTCATTGCTGTCACAATAATGCCGACCAATACACCACGGCAGACGCCACCCAATACATAGCCCCATAAAATGGCATGTAAAGGTACAGGACTCATAATCAGCTCTTCAATGCTTTTTTGGAATTTTGCACTAAAAAAACTTGAAGATACGTTGGCATAACTGTTGGTGATGACAGCCATCATAATTAAGCCAGGCACAATAAATTGCATATAGCTAAAGCCGCCCATTTCACCAATACGTGAGCCAACCAAATTACCAAAGATTACGAAGTACAAACTCATGGTGATGGCAGGTGGTAATAAGGTTTGCGGCCAAATCCGCATAAAACGACGAATTTCTTTATGAACTAAGGTGTAGAGTGCAATACGCAGTTGGGTAAAATTCATTGCGCAGCTCCATCTAAATTCTTTTCGACCATTTTGACAAATAACTCTTCTAGACGGTTCGACTTGTTTCGCATACTGCGCACCCGAATACCTTGTGCTTCTAACAGTTGGAACAAATCGTTCAGGCTATGGGCTTTATCCATCGTGACTTCTAAAGTCACAGCATCGATTAGATTAAAGCGAACCCCAATGATGTCCAGTTCAATCGGTTGAATGGGTTCAGCCAAATCAAAAATAAAAGATTCTTCATTCAGTTGATTGAGGAAGTTTTTCATAGAGGTGTCTTCTTTAATCACACCACGGTCAATAATCGCAATGCGACGACACAGCATTTCTGCTTCTTCTAAATAGTGTGTGGTCAGAATGATAGAGGTGCCTTTATCATTCATCTCCGTGAGAAAATCCCACATAGAACGACGTAATTCGATGTCAACACCTGCAGTTGGTTCATCTAAAATCAGTAATTTCGGTTCATGCATCATGGCACGTGCAATCATCAAGCGGCGTTTCATCCCACCCGATAACATGCGGGCTTGAGTGGCGCGTTTATCCCAAAGCCCAAGTTTTTCTAAATATTCTTCTGCACGTTGTTCTGCGATCTTTTTTGGAATACCGTAGTAACCTGCTTGAGTAACTAAAATATCAAAGGTTTTTTCAAACTGACCAAAGTTAAATTCCTGCGGAACAACACCCAAACACTGCTTGGCTTGCGATGGCTGTGTATCTAGATCATGACCAAAAATTTCTACTGTGCCTGAAGTTTTTTTGGTGAGAGAACTGATGATGCTAATGGTTGTAGATTTACCTGCACCATTTGGCCCAAGTAGGGCGTAAAACTCACCCTCAGGTACGCTCAAATTAATGCCCTTAAGCGCTTGGAAGCCATTTCGATAGGTTTTCGATACGTCCCTTAACGTCAATGCATCAGTCATGAAATTCTCACTTGAGGAATAGAGCAACTATTGTGAGCGATCTTGCGCAATAAACCAAGTGAGCAGCATGGAATTCTATGTTGCAACTTTGGAACATTGCTTAAAGCATAAGCATAAAATTGTTCAACTTATATATAGTTGCTTTACCTTGAGCAATTTTTTGTTATGATGTGCAGCGCGCGCTCATAGCTCAACTGGATAGAGTACAGGTCTCCGAAGCCTGTGGCGTGGGTTCGAGTCCCGCTGAGCGCACCAAATTTCCATAAAAGAAAAGCACAACCTAGCTGAAATATAAAAATACTTGAAAAGTATATAAAAAATTAAGATAAACGTTCGATGCTATTTGCCATAGCGTGTTTGATTATTTCAGCCTATAAAGCTCACATATTTTAAAAACTCAAACATCTGAGGGCTGCTAGATGGGCTATATCGTTAAACTCATACCAGAAAATCTTTATTTTGTGCCACATGATAATGAAATTGGTACAACAGAATTTCGAAGTAAAGCGGTTGCTGAAGGTTTATTTTATGACTATGCAGCAGCTACTGCTATGGCGAAAATGTATAACAAAGATATGGTGCAAGATGTTGATTATGAAATTGAATTGATAGAGTAAGAATTTAATTAATTTTTTACTGAGGTTGCATTGTAGTTATATATATTTTGCTTGTTGTGGCAAGCGCATAAAATTATGCAGTAAATACCAAACTAATCAAGATGATTTGTGCTGAGCAATCGTATTGAAATGTAGTAGGGCCTTGTGGCGATCAAAAACTTTACCTATATTAAAACTACAGTAGGTCATTCAATGAAATAGACGCTACGATGAAGTTGGACGGATCAATGACAGCTCGTTGAGTTTGCAACATAGGTTCAAACAATAAATCAGCACTAGCCTTCCAACATAAAAAAGCTCGCAGCAATGCGAGCTTTTTCTATGCTAGAATAAAGACCAAGCAACTTTACAGTGATTTTGTAAGTTGTAAATAAAAATTTTAAAAAATATGATGTTGAAATATAACGATAATTAAATTGTTCTTTAAAAAATTACTACATTGTCAAACAATTTAACATCTCACTTTTTTAAAAAATTTATAAGCTATGGTATAAAAAATTTC
This sequence comes from Acinetobacter sp. A1, assembly GCF_012371315.1. NCBI lineage: Bacteria > Pseudomonadati > Pseudomonadota > Gammaproteobacteria > Moraxellales > Moraxellaceae > Acinetobacter > Acinetobacter sp. A1. The sequence goes on along the minus strand of NZ_JAAZQY010000015.1, from coordinate 20,051 downwards.
CGTCAAGAAAAAAAGGGAACAACAATGACGCAACTAGTCGATATTAAAGTTAAGGACCAATTCAGCCATATTTACGAAGCAAAGGCATTGCTGCGTAATATTCCAGAAAGCTCATTGGCCGCGGGTTTGGCACTTTTCCACAAAATTGAACATATTATTGTAGAGGGTGAAGTGATTTTGCCAAGTATCGAACTTTTATTTGAAAGTCGTGAATCTGACAGTATTTTCCGTGTTTTGGAGTAAATTTTTGTGATTCCAAGATTCGTTTAAAGAAGCTCACCTTGATGAGCTTCTTTTGTTTTGGGTCGATATTTTTTACAGAAGCAAATGCAGCAATATGCTGACCAACTTTATTATTAAAATATCAATCGATTCGATTTGATCATTTGCCATTTTCAATCAGCTGAATACTTACATCGTATTTATCAAATTCTTGAATAACTTTCTGAATGACTGTTTGTCCTATTGAATCTTTGGCCTGAAAACTAATTTCCTGATTCGTCTGACTATCAAAACATTCAATTTGCTGAATTTGCCATTGCTGTGCGTCAGCGCTTTGTTGAATCACAATTCGACGAGGTTGCAGTTGTGCAGAAATTTGACGTGGCAATACATTAGTGATTGCCAGTTGTACTTGATGCTCTTGGTCTTTCGGGCTTAAAAAGGTAATAACCCAATTGCCCACTTTGCTTAATTGCATTGGATTGTCGTAAGCATCAAACTCTAAAAAAAATGCATTGCCCATGCCTAAACCCTAGCTTCAACAATTTTGGATAATCCCTATATCGCTGATTTGGATTGCTTAGAGCTATGCATCTAAAGTCTTAGTTTATGCTGGAATACTATACTTACAGTCTATTTTAGATTTCAAATCTATATGAAAAATAATAAAAAATAGAATAGACCTAAGTTTATTTATGGTTTTTTAATCGTTTAAAAGACTTAGAGTGAATTAAAAACATCTAAGCGTTAAGTAGGATTAAGTTTCTGTAAAGAATAATTAATTTGCTGCAAAACTCGATTTAACTCTTTAGGTGGCAAACGCGTTTCTTGCAAAGAGGTAATCCACTGCATTTGGCATAGTTTTAAACTGCGAATATCTTGCGATTGTAAAATGCGCTGAATTAATTGCTTGGCCATGAGCCCACAATGACGCTGCAAAGTATCCATCATTAAAAATTTAATATCTTCAAAACTTAGGGCTGAAATTTCTAGTTGAGCTGCTTCATGCTGTACAGTTTTTTCTTCTACCACTGTTTCTGTGGATGTTACAGCTTCGGCGTATGTTTCTGTATTTACACGTGGTGGGGTAAGGTGTAAATGTTGTGTTTGAATCGGCGCTGCCAAACTTTCTGCATGAGAGGGCTGGGGAGCACTGGAAAGATGAGTTTGAATTTCAGTTTGAAAAACCTGCGGGGCAGAAGTAGTTTCTGCTTGATGTGTATTTTCGATTGTTGCTGTAAGTGTTAAGTCTGGGGTTTCATCAAGCGCAGCAGGCGCAATGAGTTGCATATCTAAAAGCTGCTCAATGAGTTCAGGTGGTGCAAGGCGTTGCTTGAACTGATCACCCAATAAATCAAAATCTTCAGTACCTATGAGTACTAACAAACGACGTTGGCGTGCATTTAAATCACGAGTGCGTTGTTGTAGAGCATCTAAACCGAGTTGAGTTTTTTGATAATTAAACATGACCTTAATTTATTCCCCAATAAATTAAGGCACAGCTTAAATGTTGATAATTACATTAATATGAACAATTTATGACAAGTAAATGCAATAAATTTCACTTGAAACTTTTATAAAGTTTGAATTCGGGTATTTTCTAAGGCTTTGCGTAAGTATGGGTCTAAATCTTCTTGACGTAATAACCATTGCACATAATCTGCAGGGAGTTCTGCAATTGCAGTCCCGCGATGTTTACCAAAATTAATGATTTGTGGAATACGCGCTTCTTCAGAAGCGACATACAACTCTTCAAGACTTTTAATTTGGAGTTGATGAACTTCATGCATCAAAATATTGGCCGTTAAAATAATATCCATATCGGCACGATGTGCTTTTTTAATCATGTCTCGGGCTTTTTCACTGCCTTTGGTTATCATGTAAATTAAGGCTGAAATATTGTGTGCTTCGGCATTCGGCCAAACACGACGTGCCAACGCCAGCGTGCAAATCGCTTTGATATTACGGGTATCTACACCACATTTTTCCAGTGCACGAATATCATAATCAATATTGTGACCGATGATATAGGTCGTTTCAGCAGGCAACTCAAAACTGCTGTAGTGTGGTTGATCGACCAAATCTGACTCTAAAATATGATGAACTGCCATCGCTGCAAATGAAATCGGCTCATCGACTTGATACAGCTGATCGAAAATTTGACTTTTATCTAAGCTGATTTTTCCATCTTCAATTTGAATAGGGGCATAGGCAATCTCAATCGGTTGACCATTTAAGGTATGGGTTTCGGTGTCGAGAATAATGGCTTGCATGTCCTGATTCGCTTGCTGAATAGTGAAAAAAGCAATCTAACATTTGCATGTACGTATGACAAATTGAATTAGATTGATGTTGGATATTTGATGTGTGATGAATCTTGCATTTTATTTGTAAGTATTTGATTTTAAATAAAATGCATTTGCATATTAATTGACGTAATCTTGCTTGAATTGCTAAAAAAGCGTACAACTATAAATTGCGAAGGACGCATACATAACAATATTAAGAGAAGGGCGAAGCAATGAAAAAATATGGCTGAGTGTGGCTTTGGCCAGCAGTAGTTTGTTGTTAACAGCATGTAATGATGATCATGACGATACTAGCGTTGTAGTAATTGATGATGGTATTCCGAAACATAGTATTATCAATCCTTTGGTGCTTACACCTAAAGCTTATGATGCGTCAGATATGTCAGCAACAGCAGCGGAAAGTGTCATAATGACCTATAAAATGTTAGGGGTAAATGGAAATGAAGTACAAGCGACTTCTTTGTTATTTACACCTAAAACAGCACCACCAATCACGGGTTGGCCTATTGTGGTTTGGGCTCATGGCACGACAGGTGTGGCAGATGATTGTGCACCGAGTAAAGCACCTTTAAATATGTATATTAAGGGGATGATTGATCAATTACTGGCAGCAGGTTATGTCGTGGTCGCCCCAGACTATGAGGGTTTAGGTGAGCCAAGTGAAAATGAAGCCCATCCTTTCTTAAACTTGCAGAGTACTGCATTTTCTATTACAGACGCGGTGGTTGCAGCACGTAATTATTTGGGTAATCAAGCCGCTAAACAATGGATGACTGTAGGACATTCGCAAGGTGGACATGCTGCATTAGGGGCTGCGCAGTATGCTTCACGTGCTCAGTTGGATTATAAAGGTACGATTGCGATAGCCCCTGCTTCTAATTTAGCTGCGATTTTGACCATGGGAGAACAGCAGGCAGCTCAATTAACAAATTTAGAAGCAAAAATTAATACTTTAGCTATGCTGGATACATATACAGCACTGATTACGGCGGGTCTAAGAAATAAAAATCCTAGTCTAAGTTATCAGCAAGTGTTTAAATCTCCAACTGATGGGATTGCTGCACTTGCAGACACTGAATATTCTGATATTTTAGGTGTTAAACTAGGGGTGGCAATGGGGCAATACGCTGCTGGAAATGAGTGGAGTATCGATGGGTATCCTCGGACGCAACCGAATTTCTTAAGCTTGGCAGATGTGAGTCAATTTTTATCGAAAGATTCACAACCATTACAAGTCAAAGTTAATTAGCTAGTTATTATTTACCAAGGTGGAGCTGATGCGGTGGTACCTAAAGTTGCAACAGATTTATTGTTGAGTGGTGCAGCAGCAAAGCAATCGAGTATTCAATATCATGCAGAAGCAACTTGGGATCACCACACGGTCTTAACAAATAATATTGAATATATCGTTAATGATGTAAAAGCTTTAATGCCTATTCAATAAGTCTTTGAATACCGATATAATATTGAATTGATCTGAAATAGCTCGTGTTTTATCCGAAACATGAGCTATTTTTATGTAAAACTGAGCAAAGTTCATTCTCTCAGTTCGCAAACTTTATGCTACAATACGCGCCAATCTTAGCACGGCTTAAAAGCCCTAAATTAATAGGACCTCGCTAATGTTTGCCAATATTTCTATTGCCGAATTTGATCCAGAATTAGCTCAAGCGATCACCAATGAAGATGCGCGTCAAGAAGCTCATATTGAGTTAATTGCTTCTGAAAACTACTGCTCACCTGCAGTAATGGAAGCACAAGGTTCAAAACTTACCAATAAATATGCAGAAGGCTACCCAGGCAAACGCTACTACGGCGGTTGCGAGTACGTAGATATTATTGAACAACTGGCGATTGACCGTGCTAAAGAACTCTTTGGTGCAGATTATGCTAACGTTCAACCACACGCAGGTTCGCAAGCAAACTCTGCAGTTTACTTAGCCTTACTTAACCCAGGCGATACTGTATTGGGCATGAGCTTGGCTCACGGTGGTCACTTGACTCACGGTGCAAAAGTAAGCTTCTCTGGTAAAACGTATAATGCTATTCAATACGGCTTAAACCCAGAAACTGGCGAAATTGATTACGAAGAAGTAGAGCGTTTGGCGCTTGAACACAAACCACGCATGATCGTTGCGGGTTTCTCTGCGTATAGCCAAATTGTAGACTGGCAGCGTTTCCGTGACATCGCAGACAAAGTAGGCGCATATTTATTCGTAGATATGGCTCACGTTGCGGGTCTAGTGGCAGCAGGTGTTTATCCTAACCCTGTACAAATTGCAGACGTAACGACCACTACTACACACAAAACATTACGTGGTCCACGTTCTGGTCTAATCCTTGCTAAAGCCAACGAAGAGATCGAGAAAAAATTACAATCTGCTGTATTCCCAGGTAACCAAGGTGGCCCATTGGTACACGCAGTTGCAGCAAAAGCGATTTGCTTTAAAGAAGCAATGGCGCCTGAATACAAAGCTTATCAGCAACAAGTTGTGAAAAATGCACAAGCAATGGCTGAAGTTCTTATTGAACGTGGCTATGATGTGGTATCTGGCGGTACGAAAAACCACTTGTTCTTGCTTTCTTTAATCAAGCAAGATATTACTGGTAAAGATGCAGATGCATGGTTAGGTGCGGCGCACATTACTGTTAACAAAAACTCAGTACCAAATGACCCACGTTCTCCATTTGTAACCTCTGGTATCCGTATTGGTACACCAGCAGTAACTACACGTGGTTTTGGTGAAGCTGAAGTGCGTGATCTTGCAGGTTGGATTGCAGACATTCTTGACAGCAAAGGTGACGAAGCTGTAATTAATACTGTAAAAGCAAAAGTTGAAGCTGTTTGCGCGAAATTCCCAGTTTACGCAAAATAAGCACATCCTTGAGAAAAGCCCCTCAAGGGGCTTTTTTTTATGGATGTAAAAAAATGATTCTTCATTCAATAAGCTGAATTTCTGTTATAACTTAAGCGTATTGAATATGAGGGTAGATAAGCTGATTGATTCAGTGTTTGTCTAATGACAGGAATATAAGTAAATGATTAAACCAAAGATTATTATTTCAGAACAAGATTTGCATCGTTTAGAAACAATGCTTGAGCATCAACCAAAATTGACGCCTACGATGCAACATTTAGAAGATGAGTTAGCACGTGCCGAAGTCGTTGCTCCTCAAGACGTACCTGCAAATGTAGTGAGTATGAATGCCCGTGCGTTGATTACCATTGCACCTGCAAAAGAACCGACTGAAATTACCTTGGTTTATCCACATGATTTTAAAGGTGAGAAAGGACAGGTGAATGTGGTTGCACCTGTAGGCACGGCCATTTTAGGTTTAGCTGAAGGGCAAGAAATTGAATGGCCACAGCCAGACGGTCATTTGATGAGAGTCAAGATTGAGAAAATTCTGTATCAACCAGAGCGCGAAGGGGATTATTTATAATCCTGCGTTTGGAACATTCAAAGGCCATGTAGATCATGGCTTTTTTATGCACTGAAATTATCAATTAGGCTTTAACACATGGATGAGTGAGCATGAATATTAATTAGCCTTGAATGCAGATCGAAATAAAAAATTGCAAAATATTACATGACCTTAGCCATAAAACACGTACTATAAAATCAGAAACGAGGGTTGTATTGGTCTATGTCTCAGTTTGAAATTTTACCAGCCTTGCAAGATATTCCAGTCGATCGTACTGAGCTATTGGCTATTCAGCGTAATGACTTGGTGCCTTTGCTGAATGATCAATATCGTTTAAATCATTATGCAGATCAGCTGATTCAGGCACAAGCAGTATTGTTGGATGGTGTAGATCCGCATTTAACCCAACAATTGAGTGCGACCATTGAGCAACTCATACAAGCCTTGGGTAATTCTAAAAAAGTGTTGAAGCAACGTAAGTTCAATGCGCTGCAAAAGTGGCTGGGTATTGATTTGGAATATGGTGCAGGGCAGGTGCAATACTATAAGCATCTAGATGTTTTGTTACAGCAAGCAGATACGCTGAGTCAGAAGCTACAAATTGAGATTCAAAAGTCCCAATCACGTTTTCAGCAGCTTATTGGTTTACGTGAGCAAATGGCCAAATATATTCAAGCGGCTGATGAATTTTTATTGGAATATCCTAAGTTTGTGCGTAATCAGCATCCCTTAGATAATTTTAACGAAAGACTGACCAAGAAAATTTATAGTTTAAAGACGTTGCAAAGCAGCAATGATATTGCCATTACACAAATGCAACTTTCACAGCAACTTTCTTTTAGTTTGTTAGACCGTTTTAAAGAAGCACAACAGGTGTTGATTCCTGCATGGCAATATCATGTTAAACAAAGTCAGCAAAGTGGTTCGCACAGTCAGTTAGAAAAGCTGGATCATAGTCGTGAACATTTAATTAAGAGTTTAAGAAAATCCTTAGAAAAGCCTGCGCAATCGTAATGCGTTCAGTCTTGCACTATAGAGAGGTAAAAATATGTCAACTTCTGAACAACATCAGCTATCTGTCCAAGTGAGTGATGCGCAGGCTGAACAGCAGTTTCAGCAACTTAATTTGCAGGAAATTGGTTTGCAGGCTGAAGATTTTCAAGAGGTATTGGCTGTGCGTAAAGAGTTGAGTGATTTGAATCATCATGCAGTTGCAGAATATGGAAAAAATATTGCCAGTAAAACCTCAGCTTATACCGATGAGCTTTTAGGCTTAGTACAAAATAAAGATTTAGATGTGACTGGGCAGAAGCTGAATCAGGTGGTGCAGGTTGCACAGCAGTTAAATACCAACAGTATTTTAAATCCACAAAAAAGTAGTGGTTTCTTAGGTGGTTTATTCAATAAACTCAAAGGCGCTAAGCAAAGTTTTGATCAAAATTTTAACAGTACCAAAGAGCAGATTGATAGTTTAGTCACTGAAATTGAAAGCTCACAAAATGGTTTAAAAACCCGTGTAAACACGCTTGATCAAATGTTTCAGGGTGTGCAGGATGAATATAAGCAACTAGGAGTTTATATTGCAGCGGGCAAACTAAAGCAGCAGGAAATTCAGCAGCAACTCGCTGAATTTTCAGCACAACCCCAAGACCAAACCACAACGCAAAAAATTTATGACCTGAATCATCTTGCCAATAATTTGGAAAAACGGGTCAGTGATTTACAAGTGTTGCAGCAATCTGCCATGCAAACTTTACCTATGATTCGGATTATTCAGTCCAATAATTTAATGTTGGTCGATAAGTTTTATGCGATTAAGAACATTACTTTACCAGCGTGGAAAAACCAGATCAGTTTAGCAATTTCTCTAAACGAGCAGAAAAATAGTGTGCAGTTGGCCAACAGTATTGATGATGCCACCAATGAATTGCTACGCCGTAATGCAGACTTATTACATCAAAATTCTGTAGATACCGCCAAAGCCAATCAACGTTCGGTGATTGATATTGAAACCCTTGAACACGTACAAAATACCCTCATTAAAACGGTTAATGATGTGATTCAGGTGCAAAAAGAGGGGATGCAAAAACGTGCTGAAGCAACTACACGTCTGCGTGCTTTGCAGGATAATCTGAATCAACTGGTCATTAGTTCCAGTCAACATTCAGGCCATTAATGGGCAGGTATTGTAAATTTAATCTGAAAATTGCTGAATAGGAGTTTAATTTTGCCACCACTCGATGAATATGCCATCCAGCCACAACAGTTGCAAACAGGTGTTGTGGCATTACAGCAGCGCCAAAAAAAGCTGGGTATTTTGGCAGTAGTGTCTATGACACTTTTGCTAGCATCGGTGATCGGCTTTTTTATTCAGCAAGACGTAATTTACAGTTTTTTTGGCTTAAGCACTGAAGTTCAGCAGTTACACATGCCAGCAAGTGTGGATGCGACATTAGCCAATTTAGGGCAGCAGCCTGATTATTTTTTTAGCTTGTTGTCTTGGTTTGGCTGGCTGATACTGAAATTATCGGTCTCATTCATTGGCGCATTTTTCCTTATTTATTTGCTTAAAAAAATACGTTTTTTTTATATTCGCTTTCAGTCTTTTGTGCTGAAATTTGTAGGCTGGTTAATCAGTTTTATTGTGTTATGGTCGGCTTTGAGCTATGTACAGCATGATCTGCAAGATGATACGCAGGATGTGTATGCCAAAATTGTGCATTATGAGCGCAATATTCAGGAAAGCGAACTGGCACGTTATTTACAAGAGGCCGACCTTGCTGCACCAGTGGAAGCCTATTTGTTGGCACAAACTGCGCTGATGCATCATCCTGCAGATAAAGATGCAGCTATTCCACAAGTGCTGAATTTGGTTAAAGCAGAACAGCTAGACCCTCAGTTTTTACATTATGGCTTTAAGCCTGAGCAGTTATGGACGATGCAGCAACAGGTTTATGGAAAAGCACTAACGCCTATGGCACAAAGTGTAAGTAAACAAGTGCAGCAAGCCGAACAATTCAATACAGTGGCACATTATCTTAGTCTTGCGCTCATTGTTATGATGGCAATTGTTTCGGCATTTTTGTGGTTTTTATCATGGCACTTGCAGCAGCGCATCTACCGTATTCAACAGCGTTTAGAATAAAGTAGGATTAAAACGTGATTTCGTAGTAATCGCTTCAGCAGTCACACCTAAATTATGTTATTGTGAAATATGAATGATTTAGGTGTAGTTGCTGTGTTCAATGAGTGTCGCTAAATTTTATGCAGTATTTGTAAAATTGAGCAACCATTTGAAAAAACGATCATAAATATAAAAATAAACCGTTTCACCTATACATGAAATTTTCGTAAGATAACTTCAACGACATAATTTTACTCCATTGGAGACGTTAGCCATGTTAGATCAAAATACTTCTGCACAACTTAAAACTTTATTAGAACGTCTTGAAAGCCCGATTGAACTTGTGGCGACTTTAGATGGTTCAGATAAATCTGCCAAAATTAAAGAATTGGTCGAAGAAATTGCGGCACTTTCGCCTCAAGTTACTGCACGTTTTGACGGTCAAAATTCACGTGCACCAAGTTTTGGGATTGCAAAAGTAGGTGAGCAACCGCGCGTATTTTTCGCAGGTTTGCCAATGGGACATGAATTCACTTCATTAATCTTGGCTTTATTGCAAACTTCAGGTTATGCACCAAAAGTATCGGATGAAGTTTTAACGCAAATCAAAGAATTAAATCTTGCATCTAACTTTGATGTGTTTGTATCGCTAAGCTGCCATAACTGTCCAGACGTGGTGCAAGCGTTGAACCTGATTGCGATTTACAACCCAGGTACAACTGCAACCATGATTGATGGTGCTTTCTTCCAAGACGAAGTTGAGCAACGCAAAATTATGGCTGTACCAATGGTATTCCAAGATGGCAACCATATTGGTCAAGGTCGTATGACACTTGAAGAGATTGTGGCTAAATTGGATACAGATTCTGCAAGCAAAGATGCTGCAAAATTGAATGCCAAAGAAGCGTTTGATGTCTTGGTGATTGGTGGTGGCCCTGCAGGTAATACTTCTGCAATTTACTCTGCACGTAAAGGTATCCGTACCGGTATTGTGGCTGAGCGCATGGGCGGTCAGGTTATGGATACGATGGACATTGAGAACTTTACCTCAATCCAGAAAACCCAAGGTCCAAAATTTGCAGCAGAAATGGAAGCACACGTGCGTGAATACGATGTAGATATTATGAATCTACAAAAAGTATCTGCAATTAAAGGTGCTGATGAAACTGCCAATGGTCTGGTTGAAGTGACTTTGGAAAATGGTGCAGTACTTGAATCGAAAACGGTCATCTTATCTACAGGTGCACGTTGGAGAGAAATGAATGTACCGGGTGAAGCAGAATACCGTACTCGTGGTGTAGCGTATTGCCCACACTGTGATGGTCCATTATTTAAAGGCAAACGTGTTGCAGTAATTGGTGGTGGTAACTCTGGTGTAGAAGCTGCGATTGACCTTGCAGGAATTGTAGAGCATGTGACTTTGGTTGAGTTCGATACTAAATTACGTGCTGACCAAGTCTTGCAAAACAAATTAAATAGCATGCCAAATACAACCGTGATTACCAATGCATTATCGACTGAAGTGATTGGTGATGGTGCACAGGTCACTGCATTGAAATACAAAGACCGCGAGACAGATGAAGAGCATACGGTTGAACTTGCAGGGATTTTCGTACAAATTGGTTTATTGCCAAATACGGACTTCTTAAAAGAGTCAAAAGTAGAGTTAACGAATCGTGGTGAGATTGTGATTAATGAGCGCAACGAAACCAATGTAAAAGGTGTATTTGCTGCGGGTGACTGTACAACTGTACCGTACAAGCAAATCATTATTGCAACTGGCGAAGGCGCGAAAGCATCACTTTCAGCATTCGATTACATCATCCGTTCAGGTCAGTAAGTGCTGAACCCATCGAACTAAAAGGATAGCGCCTGAGTTCCCCAATACTCAGGCGCTATATTCGCTAAAGTGCGTATCTGCACAGTATTGATTATTTATTCTATTTTTTGTTTTAAGAACTGAGTCGGCTAACAACTCAGTTCTTTTTTTCTTAAATAGTCCGCTTTATTTCTAAGTTACGATTGGACTTTCTGAAGATAGTTCCAGGCTTGCTTTAATGACTTGGATTATTTTGTCCAAACAGATTCAGTTGCTTAAACTTTTCTTGCAGTTGCTCCTTGGTTTCTACATGCTCAGGATGCGGAATAATGCATTCAATTGGGCAGACAGATACACAGGTTTGATAGTCGTAAAATCCAACACATTCCGTGCAACGATCTACATCAATTTCATAGACCTTTTCACCCTCATAAATCGCTTCATTCGGGCATTCTGGCAAACACATATCGCAATTGATGCATTGATCGGTAATCAGTAGTGCCATTGCAGAAACTCGCTTAGTTCATTGCCACTTAGGCTTGATAGGCCAAAGAAGACGCAGAAATATCGGCAGTCGAATTTGGCAGGTTGCGAATGAGCAGGGCATAACGCATATCAACATCCGCAGGAACAGGAATTTCTACAATATGCCCTGAACCTTTGGCATCTTCAATCAAATTACCTTTTTTGTCTTTAATTTCGGTTAAGTTGAAGTAGATATTGCCCTGTGGTGTCATCAATTCTAACGAGTCGCCCACCACAAAACGGTTTTTCACATCAATTTTAATATAGTCGCCATTGCGCTCTAAAACTTCACCACAGAATTGTTGATGATCAAAACTAGATGAGCCTGTTTCGTAGTTTTGGTATTCGCTGTGAACATGGCGACGCAAGAAACCTTCGGTATAACCACGGTTGGCTAGACCTTCTAACTGTGTCATAAGCGCTGGGTCAAATGGTTTACCTGCCAACGCATCATCAATGGCTTTACGGTAAATTTGTGCGGTACGTGCACAGTAGAAATAAGACTTGGTACGACCTTCAATTTTAAGGGAGTGGATACCCATTTTAGTTAAACGATCTACGTGTTGTACCGCACGTAAATCTTTAGAATTCATAAAGTAAGTGCCGTGCTCATCTTCTTCGGCAGCAAACATATCTTCTTCATTACGTTGTAACAGTACAGGTTCGTTGAATTGATGCTGCGCCTGCATGTGCTGTTCATCTGCATCGGCTTCTGCTGAAATATTTTTGACAGGAATCACGTCGCCTGTTTCATCTTCAACAGCATCGTGAATTTTGTATTCCCAGCGGCAGGCATTGGTGCATGCACCTTGGTTGGCATCACGTTTATTCATATAGCCTGAAAGCATGCAGCGACCTGAATAGGCCATGCACAATGCGCCATGTACAAATACTTCAATTTCCATGCCAGGCACGTTGTTTTTAATTTCTTCGATTTCATCAATCGACAACTCACGTGAAAGAATGACACGAGTGAGTCCCATATTCTGCCAAAATTTCACCGTGGCCCAGTTCACGGCATTGGCCTGTACCGACAAATGCACAGGCATGTCAGGGAAGTTTTCACGCACCATCATAATCAGACCTGGGTCAGACATAATCAGGGCGTCAGGTTGCATCGCCACCACAGGTGCTAGGTCACGAATAAAGTTTTTCAGTTTGCTATTGTGTGGCTGGATGTTGACCACTACATAAAACTTTTTACCTAATTCATGGGCTTCTTGAATGCCAATGGCTAAATTGTCATGATCGAATTCATTGTTGCGCACGCGTAAACTGTAACGCGGCTGCCCTGCATAGACAGCATCTGCCCCATAAGCGAAGGCATAGCGCATATTTTTTAAAGAGCCAGCAGGAGAAAGAAGTTCGGTGACGTGGGAAATGGTCATGATCAAAAAAGCAATAGCAGAAATATGGCTTTATTGTATGAATCTAAATTTAGGATTCAACCTAGTAAATAGCTCGGGATTCAGAAGAAAACTCATGTTGACCATCAATATTTGGATATCAAAGATAGGTTTGCTGTGGATTAAAATTTAAAAATAAGTGATGAACTCAAAAAGAAATGCTGCAGATTGATCAGGGTAGCTAAATATGACAGTTTTGCTCAATCATCAGCAAGGCATAATCTTATTTGTTAAAATGAAATAAAGACTAGTTTGTCTTTTTAAATCAGCAGCATCATCTCAGTTGTATTTTGAAAGAAGGTGTATCTATGGCCTGTACTTGTAGTCATGAACCTGCACCCATTAAACCCAACAGTAAATTTAGAACAGCACTGTGGATTGCTTTGGTGATTAACCTGAGCATGTTTGTGGTGGAGTTGATTGGTGGTGCTTATGCACATTCATCTGCTTTATGGGCAGATTCGCTGGACTTTTTCGGCGATGCTGTGAATTACGGTATTTCACTGGCAGTGCTGAGCGCAAGTTTATATTGGCGTGCTACAGTGGCATTGCTGAAAGGTATGACTATGGCTTTGTTCGGTGTTGTTGTGTTGGGCAAGGTGATATATGCCTATGTGCAAGACATTCCTCCTGAAGCCATGACCATGGGTGTTATTGGCACAATCGCTTTGTTGGCCAATGTATTTACTGCTTATATTTTATTTACCTTCCGTGATGGTGATTCAAATATGAAATCGGTTTGGCTGTGTAGCCGAAACGATGCGATTGGTAATTTTGCAGTGATTTTAGCGGCCATTGGTGTGTTTGGCACAGGCAGTTTAATCCCTGACCTTGTGGTAGCAGTGATTATGGCCAGTTTAGGTTTAACCGCAGGTTATCATGTGATTCAACAAGCCTTGGCGGAGAGACGGATGAATGTGCCTGAATAAAAGAATAAATTTTAAATCTAATTTAGAAAACTCAGGTCAAACACTTTCCTGAGTTTTTTTAATGGTTGAGAAAGTTGAATTTGACGTCAAAAATATTTGAAAGTTATGCTGAATTGCTATTTACAAAAAATAATATATATCTAAAATTAAAAATAAATTGATGTATTTTAAATGATTTTAAAAATTATATTTATTATTTTTTTTGAATTGAGGGTTTAATGAAACTAATCAAACTAATTTCTATAGCAAGCCTAGTTGCTTTGGCTGGTTGCAGTTCTAAAGTTGTTACTTATGACACTGCGGGGCAGGTAATTGGTTCATGTGTGGCGACACAGGGCTTTATTTTAGGGGCAAAAGCGGTGTGTTATGGCGGTGCCAATTTACAAGGGATTAACTATTCTAAAGTAGATGAACGTACGGGTTTATTGCCTGCCGTACCGACCAATACGCAGATTTCGCTGCAACAAGATTAATTTTTTAAGAGGGGTAATCCAATGAAAATTTCTAGTTTAATCGCATTAACAGCGGCTATTTTAATGACAGGTTGTGCTTCAAAAGTTACGACTTATGATTCGAGTGGTCGTGTAATTGGTTCATGTCAAGCAGAGCGTGGTTTTGTAATTGGCGGTGGTGCACACTGTGAAGGGCGTGCCAACCAAGAAGGCCGTAGTGTACGCTAATTGATATTAAATATAAAACCGAGCATCAATGCTCGGTTTTTTATTTAAATAGACTATTTCTACATTCAATTATTTTTCAACGAAAGCACGTTCAATCACATAGTCACCTAGTTCACCCATACGTGGTGATTCTTTTAAACCGTGCTGATCAAGCAAAGATGCAACATCTTTTAAGAAAGCAGGGCTACCGCATAACATTGCACGGTCAGTTTCAGGGTTAAAACGTGGTAAACCAATTTTTTCAAATATTTCGCCAGACTCGATTGCTGTAGTCACACGACCTTGGTTTGGATATTCTTCCCGGGTCACTGTTGGGTAATACACAAGTTTTTCACGAATACCAAGTTCTTGGAAAAACTCATGATTTGGCAGTTCATTTAAGATTAAGTCTTGATATGCCAATTCAGAAATAAAACGAGTACCGTGTACGACAATGACTTTTTCAAAGCGTTCATACGTTTCTGGGTCACGAATGGTTGCTAAGAACGGTGCTAAACCTGTACCAGATGAAAGCAAGTATAAGTTTTTACCTGGATTTAAATCGTCAAGTACCAAAGTTCCTGTTGGCTTTTTAGAAACAAGTAACTCATCGCCAACTTTCACTTTTTGTAAAATTGAAGTAAGCGGGCCGTCAGGTACTTTAATAGAGAAGAATTCTAGTTCTTCTTCATAATTAGCACTGGCAATTGAGTAAGCGCGCATTAAGGGCTTGCCATTGACTTCCAGACCAATCATCACAAATTGACCGTTTTTAAAACGCAGTGACGTGTCACGGGTAGTTTTAAAACTGAATAGGGTGTCATTCCAGTGGTGTACGTGAGTAATCTTTTCGACGTTGAAAGCAGCCATTAAAGGTCTCAATAAATTATCAAATTAGAACAGCTTGCTATTCTAATCTAAATTCATTCTCTATAAACTGAATATATTTAATTGAGCTTATCAGAAAAAGTGATGAAGACTGATCTAAAAATGCCAATAATCGGATTTATGCATTCTCCCTACCGAGAAAAATTTGGTATTCCTCGTCAACCGAATCTGGTACAGGTCGAATCTTATATTGAAATGCAGGCGCCGTATAATGATGCACTGGCATTTGAAGGGATTGAAGCATTTAGTCATTTATGGTTAATTTGGCAGTTTCATGACAATAAAAATCAAATTGAAGATCAGCAAACAGCATCAACCCAGCAAAACAATAAGTTTCGTGCCCAAGTGCGCCCGCCACGTTTAGGCGGTAATCAAAAAATAGGTGTCTTTGCGACACGCAGTATGTATCGTCCTGCACCCATTGGTTTATCTGTGGTGCAATTTAAACAGGTCAAAAAAGTGGGTAAGTCACTCCGAATTTATGTGACAGGGGCAGATTTACTCCACGGTACGCCTATTTTAGACATTAAGCCCTATATTCAATATTCAGATGCTGTGCCTCATGCACAAAGTGGCTATGCGCAAGATGAGCCGATACGAAAAACAGTATTGTGGATGGAGACTGCTGAAATACAAAAAGCTGAGTTGCTCAGTTTAGGCTTGTTGCAGCCGCAGATTGTGCAGGAACTGGAACAGGTCTTGGCTTTAGACCCACGACCTGCATATCAGGATGACCCTGAGCGAATTTACAATATGCGTTTTGCAGATTTTGATGTGAGTTTTAAAGTTGATCTGAACTGCGTTTATATTTGCAAAATCGTCTTACTTCATACGGATTAAACCAACATATATAAAATACCGACCAAAACCAGCATGTGTAAAATTTGGGTCGGGGCAAAATATAAGGCAAATCGCAAACCACCAATCAGCGCAGCATTCACACATTTGGCAATGGCATGCGCAACCACACCTAAAATTAAGGCATAGAGTAATGTTTGCTGGCTAGGTGGGCCTTGCATCACCACTGTTGCAATGGCGGCATGAACTTCAAATAAAGATGCGAGTAAGGTCCCAATGATTAAGCCTGCATCGCCCAAGGTTTGTTCTAAGCCGTAAACCATTGCTTGAATGGCTGTTAAAGTCGCTACAATTATTGCAGCTTCTTTTAGGCTGAACATACGTGTGTCGGTTTCAGGTTTTGTTGTTGTGGTGCTTTTATGCTTTTTGAGCAGCCATACCCCTGCAACAGTGAGCACCAATATTCCTGCTAAACATGGCAGAATTAACAGCTTAAACCATGCCAAATTGACTCCCGCCACAATAATTAGCATTTGCGCAAGTGTTGCAACACAAGACATCAGAGCTGCACCAGCATTAGCACGTGCATCACCACGACCTGCACGCACTTCCATGCCTAAACTAGCAATGGTTGCTGTACTGGAAACAAAACCTGAAGCAATGGCAGAAAGCATGAGCGCATTACTGCTGGAAAGTAAGCGTTTAGCAATATGTGCCAACGCCTGCACACTTAAAATTAAAATCAGCAGTTTTAAAATCACATAAGGATTAAGGACATTGCCCCATAAAGGTGTATTGGGAGTCAATGGCAAAGCAATCAGCACTAGGGCCAATAAGAACAAGCCATCACGCAGTTCTGCTTCGGTAATCCATTGGCTGACAATACCATGCATGGTGTGTTTGGTCATGAGTAAGCCAGTCAAAATAACCGACAAACCCGCAGCAAGTGGAATATTCCACAAACACAATGCGCCTATAAAATAGGTCATAACAAAGGCCAATTCGGTGGTTGCACCGGGGTCATCTTCCGTTTGGTTTTTAAGGGAGTACAAACCAATTCCACCAACAATCAGTGCACCCACAATAGCGAGCGGTGTGCCAAATAAAAAGCAGATTGCACCTAACAGCGAGCAAATACCGAAGGTACGCACTCCCGCGAAGTGATGATGTTGTCCATTTCTCTTGCTGCGCTCACGCTCTAAACCAATGAGTAAACCACAGCCTAGCGCTGCTGCAAAAATGGTGAGCAGTTCGGGGAAATTGGTTGTGATTAAAGAGGGTGGTGTAAGTGAATCCACTGCAACATTCCAAATACAATACGCTATTTTAAACATCATATATTTGAAATGCGCTTATCGCTATTTAAGAATCGATTTTTCCAGTAAATTCCTGACTAGATTAAACAATACGGCATACATGAGTTGAAGAAGACATTCAGTCCTGAAAGTAAACTCTGCTATAGTAAACCCAGATTTTGGGGCAAATAACAATGAATTTTAATTTTGAGATAGACAGTACTTGGTGCTTAGAACAATTAGTCAAAGATGGCAAAATTACCGAGCGCGATCAGGCTTTGGTACAAACCACGCATCGTCAGCGTGACCAGTTAAAATGGCATCCGCTGCAATGGATTGCAAACTTTAATTTGGTCGATCAAAGCCATCCCCAAACGACACTTACCCTCAACCGTTTATGCCAGTGGCTGGCCGATAAAGCAGGCTTACCATTTTATATTATTGATCCTCTAAAAGCCGATGTTGCTGCTTTAACGGCAGTGATGTCACAAGAATTTGCATTGCGTAATCGCATATTAGCCGTTGAAATTACCGCAGATGCGGTGCTGATTGCGACAGACCAACCTTATAAAAATGAATGGGTCGCAAATTTAGAACGTAGTTTATTGCCTAAAAAAATTCAGCGAGTTTTGCTCAGTCCAGATCAACTGCAGCGTTATTTGGTTGAATATTACCAAGTCAGTCGCGCTGTTCATTCTTCGCAAAAATCTTCTGCGCATGACCGTGAAAATAAAGGGGTCGAAGCATTATTGCAATTGGGCGACACCCAAAACCCAGATGCCAATGATCAGCATATTGTGAAATTGGTGGATTGGGTGCTGCAATTTGCCTTTGAGCAGGGTGCAAGTGATATACACCTAGAACCACGTAAAGACACAGGTAAAGTGCGTTTTCGTATTGATGGGGTGCTGCATACCATCTACAACATGCCGGCCAATACGCTCACAGCAGTAATTTCCCGAATTAAAATTTTAGGTCGCATGAATGTCGCTGAAAAACGCAAGCCGCAAGATGGACGCTTAAAAACCCGAACACCTAAAGGACAAGAAACAGAACTGCGTTTATCGACCTTACCCACGGCATTTGGTGAAAAACTGGTCATGCGTATTTTTGATCCTGAAGTTCTGGTGCGCAGCTTTCAGCAGCTCGGTTTTGACAGTCGCTTACTGAACGAATGGTATGCACTGACGGCACATAGTCATGGCATTATTTTAGTGACAGGCCCAACAGGTTCGGGTAAAACCACCACCTTGTATTCTTCTCTGAAGCAATTGGCCACAGAAGAAGTCAATGTCTGTACTATTGAAGACCCAATTGAAATGTTAGAACCGAGTTTTAACCAAATGCAGGTCAATACCGCAATTGATCTTGGCTTTGCCGATGGGGTACGCGCCTTAATGCGTCAAGACCCAGACATTATTATGGTCGGGGAAATTCGTGATCATGATACGGCAAACATGGCAATTCAAGCGGCGCTCACAGGGCACTTGGTTTTATCTACACTACATACCAATGATGCACCATCAAGTTTGACTCGTTTGCATGATTTGGGTGTGCAACCGTTTTTAACAGCCGCCACAATTTTAGGAGTCTTGGCGCAGCGTTTGGTGCGTAAACTATGCCCACACTGTAAACAGGAAGGCTCAATCAATGAAAAAGATTGGGAACATTTGACCTTTGACTACATTATGGAAATGCCAGCACAGGTATTTAAACCGGTTGGATGTGATGAATGTCGTCAAACTGGCTATAAAGGTCGAGTCGGAATTTACGAATTTATGCCTTTAAGTTTGGATACCAAACAATTGATCAGCGCTAATGCCAATTTAAATGAATTGCGTCAGCAAGCTAAAAAAGAGGGGATTGAACCCTTGCGTATTGCAGGCGCACGAAAAGTTTTGGAAGGCGTGACTACATTAGAAGAAGTATTGCGTGTGGTGCCATTAAATTAAAAAAATGATGCAATCTTAAGATTCAGCTCATCTTACTTTGTTTTAATACATTTAACGAAATGAGCCACACAAAAAAGGTGAAGCAATGAAATTTACAATGAAAGCAGTATTGATGGCGGGTTTAATGGCAGCAGCATCAGTTACGATGGCAGATGACACTATTAACACCCAAGCACTGCATAAAAATGTGACGGTGAAACAAGCCCTAAGCTTAAAAGATGACAGCAAAGTGCAGTTAAAAGGCTATGTCGTTAAAGCCATTGGTGATGAAAAATATCAGTTCCGTGATAGCACGGGCACCATCACTGTTGATATTGATGATGATTTATGGAATGGCAAAGCAGTTTCTGCCAAAACGCCTGTAACTTTAATTGGTGAAGTGGATGTAGACCACAAACCTGCAAAACGTGTTGAAATTGATGTAGATCAGGTGCGCTACTAAGTTTGTGCAGTGTAAAGACAAGATTCATTTTACATCGTCTTGATCTCACTAAAAAACCACATACGCCATAAGGTGTATGTGGTTTTATTAATTTAAGGCTTATTCCAAGCACGAATGATTTTAATAATGAACAGAGTAATTAACTATAACTAAAAATATAGACAAATATTTGCATAAGTTCTCATTTTGTCTATGTCGATTCAGTAGTGGCAAGGTGGGTATTTATTAGAGATTTAAATGATTATCTTTTGTATTTT
>NZ_JAAZQY010000014.1:0-69355 GCF_012371315.1 Acinetobacter sp. A1 | reverse complement strand
GACCATACGTTATAGTTGGCTGAGCAAGCATTTATTTGATACTTTGGATGAAGTACAAGATTATGCAACAAACTGGTAGTGGCATTACAACCATGAAAGACCACATCAAGCTAACAAAGGAGAGCCACCTCTAATGGCTGCTTAACCTCTACTTTTAACTTCGGTTATTTATGGGAGGATTACCCCACTAATCCAAATGCAATTATAGTGGCAGCTAAAATATACTTCATACTGTGTACCTTGTTTTTAAAAACTGAAGCAAATGAATAATAATTCTTATAATTTTATTAAAATAGATAGAATTACACTTTTATTACCAATTATTCACTTAAAATAATATTTTCGATTTTTAATAGAATAAGTGATAATAAGTTTTATTTAAAAATCATAGTGCATATTTAAGTGAAATCAACATAAACACACAATTTGAACTTTAAAAATATTGTACGCTCAACACAAATTTTATGTGTGAGATTCAGTATGGATAAAAATAAGACATTCGATGCTCAGTTTTTGCAGCAGCAATTTGAGCAATGGCATCAACTACATCAGCAATTAGAGAAAGCTCAGGAGCAATGGCAGGCAGCAGAAAAATTGTGGCAAGAATTACAGGAATATTACCAAAGTGAGCAATGGGTGATTGATTATGAAAATTCACCAGAATTAACATGTCGTGAAGGCGAGTATTCTATTTTGGCACAAGACACTTTATGGAATGCAATGGAAGAACGTAGACAACAGGCAATCACTTGGATGAAATTGGGTCTAAAGGTTGTTGAACAATAATGAATAGGTAAAACTGTTCAGCAGATTATATTTTTCTTAACATTGTCTGATATATAAAGCATGCTTAAGCATGGCTTAAGGACGTAACCATTATGAAAAAACGCTTTTATTTTCCAATAAGTGCGATATTTTTAGTTGCAATTACGGGTTGTAGCCAAAATTCTGACATGAAAGCTGTGGAGACTAAACCGGTGATACAAAACTGTGTACCTGAAGCCGCAGCGAAACTAGTTGGTAAAACTGAATTATCTGAAGCTGAAATTAAAGCGATCACACAAGCTGAAATTGTGCGTATGGTTGCCCCTGATCAACCTGTGACGATGGATTACCGCATGAATCGGGTCACGGTTGTAATTGATCCTAAAACAAGAATCATTGTTCAAGCATCTTGCGGATAGTCAATTTCATCCAATTTTTTAAATCAGACACACCCTGCAAATAGGACAAATTAGGTCTTATTATCAGGGTGTTTTTAATGTACTGATCTTTCTAAATATTCATACGACAGTGCTAAAATATGTCTAGCTTTAAAGCTATAGTGATAGATAAATTTTAGTCATTATAGGCAGGTTTTTAATATTTGAATCATTTTAGATCAGGTTAGACAATGTACTTAATCATGTGTTTGAAAAATCAAGGAAAAATAATTTAATGAACGCCTTGAATATATCGACACGCTTAGGTGGATTCTACTTTTTCTACTATGCAATCGTTGGCACCTTTCTTCCGTTTTGGAGTTTATATTTAGAAGATCAAGGCTTTAACTATCAGGAAATTGGTGTTCTATCTTCAATTGCTATTTTAACTCGCTTTTTTGCGCCTTTTATTTGGGGATGGATTGCCGATAAATCTGGCAAGCGTATGTTATTGGTACGCATTGCTACATGGATGGAAGCCTTTATATGGCTGCTGATTTTTATAGTTCCGAATAGCTTTCAGTCGATTGCTTTACTCATGCTCATTTTTAGTTTTTTTCAGAATGCTATTTTGGCGCAGTTTGAAGGCGTGACTTTATTTTGGCTAGGGGATAAACGTGCTGAATTATATGGAAAAGTACGTAAATGGGGCTCGGTTGGTTTTATTGTTGGGGTGTTTGGTATTGGTGCAATTTTAGAAATTATCCCAATTTCTATGCTGCCAATGCTATTACTCAGCATTTCACTTTTGGCATTTCTATGGTCATTTAGTATTCGGGAACCCAGCGCTGCACCTACATCACAAAAGCAACTTGAACCATTAATGCCTATTTTGAAGCGCCCGGTGGTGTATTCCTTTTTTATGATTGAGCTGGTTTTACTGTTTTCTCATGCACCATTTTATAGTTTTTACAGTAATTTTTTACATCAAGCGGGTTTTTCAACTACGCAGATTGGATTGTTGTGGTCGGTTGGTGTAATTGCAGAAATTATAATGTTCGCTTACGCCACATGGTTTTTACAGCGGTGGTCTTGGCGTGTTTTAGTCGCTTTTTGTTTAGTGGTTACAGCACTACGCTGGGTGATGGTTGGCTTATTTCCTAGTACTTTCATAGCACAGTTTTTCGCACAAAGCATTCATGCCTTTAGTTTTGGACTATTTCATATTATTGCGATGCGGGTAATTTTTCAGAATTTTTCTGCAGGGCAACAAGGTCGAGGACAAGCTCTATATAGCACGATGTGGGGCTTAGGTGTTGCATTGGGCAGTATTTTAGCAGGCCATTACTGGGATTTACTTTCTGGCGAGATGATTTTTATTTTTGCAGGATTATCAACATTAATTGGATTGGTGTTTATTTGGGGCTTACCTAAACAGGTAGAATCTACAGAAGTGCAAAAATCTTGATTTATACTATTTTTAAATTAAAAGCACGCAACTGAATTTTACAGTTGCGCTGCTTTTGCTGCGAAATCGCCCTGTATGAATGGGGCGTAGATTTATTAAATGCGAATTTTCGCGTATTGATCCCACCAAGGCTGTGCATATTCAAGTTGTGCCGCCAACTGTAATAAAATATCTTCACGCGCAAAGGGCGCAATAAACTGTGAACCTAAAGGCAAGTTATCTTTATTCCAATACAAAGGCACTGACATGGCAGGTAGTCCTGTAATATTGGCGAGTTGGGTAAATGGTACCCATTTTAGGTTCTCTTTAACAATACGATCTACCAACTTGCCTTGAGCCAGCCAATGAGCTTTACCCGCATGCAATAAGGTTTTTAAAATTGGTTTTTGCCATGCAGGCGTTTTGACCTCACCATTTTTAGGTGCAACAGATGCCGTGGCTGGAATTAAATACAGATCGTATTTCTCAAAAAAGTGATTCATTTGTGTGACATACACACCCCAGTTATTTAAATTACGAATGTAATCTACAGAAGATGTTTTTGCACCAAAGGCTGCCAAAGCCAAAGAATCTAGCTCAAAGTTATCTGATTTTTCAGGTAAACGTGTTTGAATTTCTGCAATTAAATAAGCAAACTGGCTAAACCATGTGGTAATAAAATCTTTAGCCAACTGCATTCCATCAATCGCAGGGCGGTCTTCAACCACTTCATGCCCTAAAGCCTGTAACAGTTTCACAGTTTGCTGAATGGCTTGAACTGCATCTTGTGAAACTGGCGTACCAATAGGTGATTGCGTGCAATAGGCAATGCGCAGTTTTTTAGGCGGCTTTTGAATCGCGTCTAAATAAAGACCTTTTGGTGCTTCAATTTTAAATAAAGAGTTGTAGTCTGGCCCATGAGTTGCATCAAGCATTGCAGCACTGTCTCGCACACTTTTGCTTAAAATATGCTGCATGGCTGCACCATGCATGGCCTCACTGGTATGAGGTCCCCACGGGGTGCGACCACGACTTGGCTTTAAGCCAAACAAACCACAGTATGAGGCTGGAATACGAATAGAGCCGCCACCATCACTGGCACCTGCAATTGGAACAATTCCTGCTACTACTGCCGAAGCTGAACCACCCGAAGAACCGCCACTATTATGTTTTAAATTCCATGGATTTTTACATGCCCCCCAAGCATCGGGTTCAGTTATTCCTTTAATGCCAAACTCAGGTGTGTTGGTACGACCAAAAGTGACAATACCACTATTTTCCCAACGATTCACAATTTCAGCATTTTCTTCTGCAAGATGGCCTGCACGTTTTAAGCCCTGACAGCCAAAAGAGATTGGATAACCTTTGTATTGTTGAAATAAATCTTTAACTAAAAAAGGTACACCTGCAAATGGGCCAGTCAGCTTTGCTTGGGTGCGCTGCCGTGCATGATCATGCATGGGGATGATAATGGCATTTAATTTTGGATTGGTTTGTTCGGCTCGGTCTAAGGCAATTTCTAGTAATTCTGATGCCTGAATTTCTTTTTTGGCCACCAATTTGGCTAATCCCAAAGCATCATATTGAAGATATTCTGCAAGTTTCATTTCAATCCTGAAAATTGTTATTGTCAAAATGATGTTGTATGCGATTTTGCTTTAAGATGCAAGAATGACCTGATTACGACCACGAGTTTTGGCTTGATAAAGAGCTTGATCGGCCTGATTAACAAGCTCTTGTAATGCCAATGTTGTGGGTAGGTTGCTGTGTGAAACCCCAATACTGACAGTAAGTGTAATCGGTTCACGCTGTGCTAATTTGAGTGGTGTTTCCGCTATACTACGACGGATTCTTTCTGCAATTTTTTCTGTTTCACTTAAGCTATTATTCTTAAGTAAGATAATAAATTCTTCACCACCGACGCGGCTAAATAAATCCGTTTCACGTAAGTTGCTTTTTACCAAAGCGACCAAATGTTGTAAGGCACGATCACCCACATAATGCCCATATTGATCATTCATTTGTTTAAAATGGTCAATATCCAACATGATTAATGAAATTGCACGATTTTTTCTGTCTTTTAAGGCAATTTCACTGAACTCGACAAAACTACGACGGTTGAGTGTTTCAGTTAGACTGTCGTGATTGGCGAGATATAAAACTTCTTGATAGAGCTGTCTGCGGTTTTGACTGATCACACATAAAAGTAAAGTTGCCAACGCTAAAATGATAAGCCCGACACGTATTGAAATAATCGTGGTTAAATAACTCGAATTTACTTCATCTAAAAACATGCCTGTAACACTATGGTAAAGCGTTAATGCCACCAAACTGTTAATTACAGATAAGTTAAATAAGCGATAGGTCGATGCCGCCCAAATTAAAGCTGCAAGCGGGTAGAGCAATGCACCTGGCCCATAAAAAATGTGTGTGCAGACAATAGAAAGTAATAGCGCCAAAAATGGCAAAGTGTCATAGACACGGATTTGCTTTAAATTTTGTAAATGTGTCGCGTGTTTAATTTTTTGCCAACTGGGTGCAGCCAAAATTAACGGCAGAATAATAACGGCATTGAGTACTTCACCCGACCACCAAGTAAAAAAATCAATCCAGCGATTTTCTACCAGCATAAAACTGTGCGGAAGATGCGGAATAACCGTGATTGCAGTGAGTGCGCCAAAGAAGCATCCACAAGTCACGCCAATAATATGTGGGTACAGTAAAGACACATTTTGGTGATTTATTGACAGCTTAGAACGTGCATAATCAAATAAAAACAAGCCACTCAATACAGCAATAAGATTAGAGAAAGTCAGTGCAAGGCTAATTAGTATGGAATTGCCGGTGACTAAATCTGCTACCATATAACCCGTAAATACGCCCAGTAAGCCTGCGGCATTTTTAAGGTTTGGAAAACGAATGAACAAGCCCAATAACAGCGCATTGGTTGGCCAAAAAAATGCAAAATAACTTAAGGGACGAGTAATAATACCCAGCAAACAGGCAAGAAAAACCAAAACCGCGAGCAGCACAAAGGCAAAAATCTGCCTTTGGAATGTAGATGGCGTTTGCGTCATGCTTAGGTCTTGCAAGGGATTACTCTCTGTATTGCAATTTGTTGATTAATGAACAAAAAAGCTTAATTTAGACAACATTTGAAACAAAAATGTGATCATAGCAAATAATCATGACCTATAAAGTTAAATAAATGTAAACTGCGTCACACTTTGGTGAAATAAAAATTGTTGAGTTATGTTTATAGATTCTGAATCAATTTAAAAGTATGCTAATTTGAGCAAATGGTTTATATCTATCAATAAATGTATGAAAAAAATATATCTAATGACAGCGTTTGTTTTATGTTCAACATTCGCAATTGCCAATGAAAATACATCAACTATTGATGCTACAAAATTAGCAACGGTTCAAACGGCACAGTCAGTACAGAATACAAATAAATTTCGCGTTGTAACACGTCCAGAAATTGTAGGACTGTGGGGTATGCAAATTCCCAATAATCGTAAATGCATTGAATATTATAATTTCAAAAGTAATAACGATGTGATCATCAAAAGTGGTCAGGAATGGTCTGCTGGGGTGTATGACTATCAACCATCTCAAGATCCTGCCAACCTGTTACCTGCCTTAATTTTACAAATTAAATATGACAATAACGAGGTCGATTGTTCAGGGCATCAGGAAGATCAAACTGGTGATATTTCACAGTATTTTGTGAAATGGAAAAATGCACATACCATTAATTTTTGTAGTAATGAAAAAGCAGAACAATGTTTTGCAACTTTGTATCGAGTTTTGCCTTAAACCAAGTGTAAAACCATTTAACTTGAGGATGTATTGAATAAAGGCGATTCATCCTCGTAAACGTGCATACAGTTAAATAACCTTTTAAAAATCAATCTAAAATTTATTGAATAACAAATTAAAAGCTCAATAATAAATTAGATGAGCACTTAAAAGACATCCTTCAAGTTTCTTAAATTGATAAGCGACTTGAAGGATGCTGCTTAGAAATCTGTACTAAAATTATTGTAAGAGAGTACTGACGTCTTTATTGTTTTCGCGTTTTTCCATGCCAAGTGCAAAAGTTGCGCTTGGATCAATCACAAATACACCAGCAGTGCGGTAGACAGCATTATCGCCCAGTGAAAATTCAGCTGAATTTTCGGTGTAGCCATAACCAAAGGCATTGCTCTTGCCAATTGGGCTATATAAACCATGTTTGATGGTTGAGGCATTAAACATACTGCTAAATTTTTTGGTGCTCATATAGGTATCTTTATATGAAGCGACATCAAAGGTATTAATCTGTTCTTGCATAGATTGATCTAAATTAAATGCAATACCTGAAAATGCACGCGCTTTGCTAAATCCTGTTAATGGGTTGTAGCTTGTTTGATCTACAACTCGTGTGCCAGCCATGAGCACATCTTGACTGAGCGAAGTAAACCATTGCCCGTGCTCTGAAAAGGCAATTTGAAGTTTGCTAAAAGATATTTCATCTTTGAGCGGATTCCCCTCAATTGAAAACTCGAAAATACGGCGGTTTTCATCAAGCATTTCAAATGAAGTCGGTATATCAATACGGCTTTCAGCAATACGATTGCTGGTCATTAATGAAGAT
The DNA here is from genome assembly GCF_012371315.1 of Acinetobacter sp. A1. Classification (NCBI taxonomy): domain Bacteria; kingdom Pseudomonadati; phylum Pseudomonadota; class Gammaproteobacteria; order Moraxellales; family Moraxellaceae; genus Acinetobacter; species Acinetobacter sp. A1. The sequence goes on along the minus strand of NZ_JAAZQY010000014.1, from coordinate 62,124 downwards.
TGTGGCTGCTGAATAGCGTACAGATCAAGCGTATTTTCATCTAATAGACGATATTTCAGGTTTTCAATGTGCATTGAGCCATTGCTTTGCGGCACAATATTGAATTGAATTTGAGCTGTTTTAAGCGCTGTTGCATCTTTATAACAACTGCCATTACATATTATAAGGCTGGCAATATACGTTTTAGCTTGTTCTGATGAAGTTAAAAAGTCTTGATAAGCCAACTTTCTTTCAGCACCACCAAAAGTGAACACAGCATCTTAAACTCAGGGTATTTGAGTTCTGATTCTGGTGTTACTGCAAGTTTAGCCTGAGCCAACATGTCTAAAGCTTGTGTAGTGGGCCTTGGTGCAGGATTGCTCACTGCTGTATCTATTGGCGCTATGGTTGTTGGCGCACCACTAGCTGCAGGTGCAGATGATGTAGATGAACCGCCACCGCCACATGCGGTGAGAAAAACCAAGGAGAATAAACTAAAAGGTAAAATATATTTCATAAGAAAAGAATCTATTCAGGAATAGATTAAGCAATCGTTAGTATAGGGAGGCGCATTATACAAATGGAAAAAAACAGGTTAAAACCCCGTAAAATGCTCAGGTTTTCTTGTAAATGCTTATAATACATGAACTTTCATATTTACTAGATAGATACATAAAGCCTAAGTCCTTCAGAAAGAAAAAATTATTTTGTGCATATTTCATATATACAAATGTATTTCAATATATAAAAATATTTTATCGTTCGATCAAAAATGGAACGAATGTTTGAGCCATGTGAGTGTTTGTCACGACAAAATCCAATATGGCTCAAGAACAGCTAGCTTGTTTATGCCTCGTCAATTTCTACAGGATTTAAGCTTTTTGTTGGCATGGCTTTAAAGGGGGGCACCAATTTGCTTTAAATCTGCACCCGATGGTGCTTGATACACTTTTAAGCCAAATTCAGGAATAATAGCCAAGAGGTGATCAAAAATATCTGACTGAATATTTTCATATTCTTTCCAAGCTGTAGTCTTGGTAAAGGCGTAAATTTCCAGAGGTAAGCCTTCGCTCGTGGGTTGTAATTGGCGAATGATTAATGACTGCGCCTGATTAATTCCAGGATGTTGTTTCAGGTAAAATTCAACATAGGCGCGAAATGTCCCTAAATTGGTTAAACGGCGTTGGTTGTATTGTGACTGATTCGCCAACTGCTGATTAAACTGCTCAATCTCTTCATTTTTGCTATGCAAATATTGATCTAATAACAAAAATTCTTTGAGTTTGCTTTGTTCATCTGCCGTCATAAAGTGCACAGAACTCTGATCCAGTAAAATGGCACGTTTAATGCGTCTAGCGCCAGCTTCTTGCATACCACGCCAGTTTTTAAAGGTATCAGTAATCAGTTTATTGGTTGGAATGGTGGTCAGGGTTTTATCCCAGTTTTGTACCGTAACGGTGTGTAATGACATATCAATGACATCGCCATCGGCATTTAAAGAGGGCATTTCAATCCAGTCGCCAATGCGTACCATGTCATAAGAAGAAATTTGTACCGAAGCAACCAAAGACAAGATTGTATTTTGGAAGACCAACATCAATACCGCAGCCATTGCACCAAAACCTGCAAGCAAGGTAAACACATCTTTTTTCAGGAAAGTACCTAAAATCATCAAGGCACAGACCACATAAATAATGAGTTTGACCAGTTGCAAATAGCCTTTGATTGGCTTGTTGCGTGATTTAGGGTTGCGCTGATAGAACAAATTGAAAATATTTAAAAATTCAGAAATGGCCAAGGCAATAGTCAGGAAGATAAATGCCTGTGCGCCCATTTGTATTAGGGTTTCGACTTTGTCAGATAAATGCGGCACGGTAGTAATGCCATTCATAATGATCAAAGCAGGCACAATGTTGGCAATACGGCGAATTACACTGTGTTGCGAGATAATTTCGCTATTGGCAAAGGTCATTTTAGAAATGAGTTTACGGATACCACGTACCGCAATTTGCTTGGCAATAAAGTTGGCCAAAATTGCCAATAGAATGACCAGACTGAGTGAGGTCAGCATCTCTAACCATGGGTATTGGTTATACCATTCCTGAATATTTTGAAATATGCGAAACTCTTGCAAAAGATCCTCTCTTTAAAGGGTTGAAGACTGCTACATTCAATTTGAACGATGATTCGCATTGCTGTGTAGAGTAAAACCCTCATGCTAAATCTATAAATTGTTAGATAGTGTATAGGCTGAAGTTTAAAAAATTAAGGCTGAGTAACTTTTTGCTACATTTCAATTATTTGTTTTTACTCAAAGTTTAATTTCATAAAAAAGCCAGTAAATATACTGGCTTTTAAATCGTAAATGCTCAGATTTACCACATTAAATCATCAGGAATCACATAAGCTGCGTATGGATCATCTTCATCGGTGGTTGCTTCATTTTTTTCGGAATTATTGACGATGATGAAACCCTGCATTTTACTGTTAATACGATCTGCCAGCGCTTTAGGTAAGAAAGCATAGTTGTCTTGTTCTTTGGCAACCACCAAACTACCTGCAACAAGGGCATTATAAATTTGTTGGTTGATATATACCTTTTTAATTTTGCTATCTAAAAATTGATAAGCAACTTCGCCATCTGTATCGCGAATTTTATGTTGGCTGATCATTTGCATAATGGCTGCTTTCAGTTCTTTTTCCTGCAAAGCCGCTTTCTTTTCTTGCTCAATAGCTTGATCTTTCGCTAACTTTTCCTGCTGTGCCTGTGCAATTTTAGCTTTTACTTCAGCATCTTTACTTTCGCCTGTGCGTTGTTCGTGTACGGCTTGTTTAGACAGTTTTTTTGCCTTTTTATTATCGACTAAACCTGCTTTCAGCAATTGTGCCTGTAGTGCGTTTTTAACCATGATAATTTCCAAAACTTAATGTTGAATATGTCGATAGCGAAAATAAATGATCCAGTACACCAAACTCAGGCTAAGGCTGAGTCCTGCAGGTACTAGAAAAGAATTGAGTTTAAATGATGGGTAAATGGCTGCAGCAAGCAAACCACCTACAAAGAAACCCAGTAAAATTAGCAAGTGTAAAACAATACGTCGTTTTTCAACGGCTAAACCACGTACACGGTAGCCGAGCGCCAAGCCTAAATCGGTCAGTACTCCAGATAAATGTGTCGTGCGAATGATGGTGCCTTTATAATAGCTAATCATGGCATTTTGTATGCCCATCGCCACCGAAGCCCAAAGCAGTGCATAACGTGGGAAATAGGGTAACAGTGCCCAGCAAATTAAAATAAAAAATGCCACTAAACTCATAGGCAGGCCATAGCGACGGCCTAGGCGGAAATGGCTATTGCCTAAAATTACCCCACTATAAAATGAACCAATCACATAACATAGAATAACCAGAAACAAAAAAATCATTTGATCAGGCTTCCAGTCAATCATCGCCATGGCCAAAATACTGACGTTTCCAGTCATGTGTGAGACGGACTGATGCAACACGGTCACCAGTCCGAGCACGTTAATAATTCCAGCATTCACTGCCAGAAAAAATGCACCGAGTTGCACCCAAAGAGGTAAAGTTTGAAAAGGCATAATTGAAGATTGAATGAGTTTTCTAACTCATTGTATCTTAACTCAAACCACGGTCAACCGCAGTAGTAAATAACACATCGGTAGAGGAGTTTAATGCAGTTTCTGTAGAATCTTGCAATACGCTAATCACCATGCCAATTGCGACAACTTGCATTGCAATATCTGACGAAATTCCAAATAAACCACAGGCCACTGGAATGAGCAGTAATGATCCACCTGCAACGCCCGATGCACCACATGCAGACACTGTAGCAACGACAGATAAGATTAGCATGGTACTAAAATCGACTGAAATACCTAAAGTATTCACTGCAGCTAAGGTCAGAACGGTGATGGTCACGGAAGCACCGGCCATGTTAATGGCTGCACCTAATGGAATTGCCACGCTTGCGGTAGACTCTTGCACGCCTAAACGCTTAGCTAAGTCTAAATTCACAGGAATATTGGCTGCCGAACTGCGTGTGAAAAATGCAGTAATGCCGCTTTCACGTAAACATTGTAATACCAAGGGATATGGATTAGCCCGAGTAACAAAAGCCACCATAATTGGATTAATCACCAATACGACAAAGAACATCGTGCCGAGCAGTACAGCCAGTAATTGGGCATAGCTTGCAAGTGTACTTAATCCGGCATCGGCAAATGTAACAGCAACCAAGCCAAAAATACCGAAAGGGGCAAAGTTAATTACCAAGCGAATCACACGGTTTACTGCATTGGCAGCATCGGTTAAAAATGCTTTGGTGGTTTCTGTGGCGTGTCTAAAAGCAATGCCTAAAGCGACAGCCCAAGCCAAAATACCAATGAAGTTTGCCTCAGCAATTGCCACGACAGGGTTTGCCACAAAGCTAAGTAATAAGTTTTTCAAAATTTCTGCAAGACTACCAGGAGGAGTGAGGTCAGCTTGAGTGGCTACATCTAAAAATAAAGTGCTTGGAAATAAAACACTGGCTATTACTGCGCTGAGGGCGGCTAAAAACATGCCAATCGCATACATCAACATAATCGGTTTAATGTAGGCATTGCTGCTACCAATTTTAAAATTGGCAATAGATGCCATGACCAAAATAAACACTAAAATTGGTGCAACAGATTTAAGGGCTTTAATAAATAAGTCCCCTAACAGGCTTAAATAAGCGGCAGATTCAGGAAATATAATTGCAACGGCCACACCCAGCACAATAGCAATCATAATTCGGGAGACTAAGCTCAAACGCAGAAAAGCTGAAAACATAAGAACGCAAAGTAAAAGAAAAACGGCTATTTTATACTGAAACAATCACTCGCTTAAAAATAATTTTGATATAAAAATTAAGTACCTATTTTTGAAAATGATATTTAAGAAACCATTTTTTTTAATAGATGTTAAAGTTCATATAACAGTTAAATAAGCCCCAAAATTTGGCTTATCAACTTGATGATACGCTTTGTGTCAGCTCAGGTGCTAATTCCTGCATAGCCAAATAATGCGATAAATAAACTTTGCCACTGAGCTGTTGTAATAGTTTGGAATGCTGTAACTTGTCCATTACAGGGCCTTTGATTTCTGAAAAATGCAGACAGATATTTAATTTTTTCAGTTCTGCATTTAAATCTTCAAGCATCTCTAAAGCACTTAAATCAATGCTACTGATACTCGAGCAGTTGACGACCACATGCTTGAGTTGCGGGTTTTGACTGACTTGATTAATAAAAAAGCCTTTTAAGGTATTGGCGTTTAAAAAAGTCAGGTTTTCATCAATGCGCATAGACAATACATGCGCAGCAGTGCGGACTTGATGGCGCTGAATATTGCGAAAATGTTGTGTTCCTTCAAGTAAACCAATTTCTGCAATATGCGGACGGCTAATTCGCCACAACATTAAAATAAAAGTAGAGACTATCCCAATAATTAGGCCTGTAGAAATATCAATGAGTACGACGCCAAAGAAGGTGACCCACATAGCCAAACCATCTGCTTTTGAATAACGCCAGCTTTCACGGAAAGACTTAAACTCAACTAATTTCCAAATGGAAACCATAATGGTCGCTGCAAGGACTGCAAGCGGTAAATCACGAAAGAAACCTGTGAAGTACAAGCTTACAATTACAATCACGATGGAAGTAAATACGCCAGCCATTGGCGTTTTTGCGCCGGCATCTGCATTGACAACGGTACGTGACAAACTACCTGTAACCGGGAACGATGAACTAACACCCGCACCAAAATTAGCTAAACCTAAGGCAATTAACTCCTGATTGCTGTTTAAATGACTACGTTGTTGTAAGGCTGTGGCTTGTGCAATAGACAGCGACTCTACAAAGCTAATCATGGCAATCATGGCTGCGCCTGGCAGTAGCTGCATGATCAGATTTAGATTCCACTCAGGCAGTTGAATGGGTGGAAATCCTGAAGGAATTTCCCCAACTGTTTTAATGCCGACCTGTTGCAGATTAAAGGAAAATACCAAAACAATAGAGCCGATAACCAATACCAAAGGCAAGGCTTTTAAAATAAAGCCGCTACCCCGAATGCGTTCACGAATGGCATTGCTGTTGATGATTTTAGGGGCATAAATAAGAAATAAAATTGCTGCAATGCCTGAAATCACACTATATAAATGTGTCTGTCCGATATATTGCCAAAGGCTATATAAAAACTGGGGTAAATTACTGGCTTGTAGTGGAATATTTAATACGAATTTCAGCTGACCAATTGCAATCATAAGGGCAGAAGCAATAATGAAGCTTTTAATCACGGGGTGGCTGATCAGCTGAATTAAAAAACCAAAGCGTAAAACCCCAAGTAACAGAGAGATTAAACCCACCATAACGGCCAATAAACAAGCAGCTTGAATATATTCGGCTGAACCAACTTCAAATAATGGGTTTAAAGTGGCAAAGGTCATCATTGAAATAATGGCGACTGGGCCAATGGAGAGGGTTGGACTACCACCGACTAAGGCATACATCAGCATAGGGATTACACTGGCATATAGCCCCATGACTGGTGGCAAACCTGCCAGCATGGCATAAGCCATACCTTGTGGCACAAGCATCGCAATAACAATAAATGCAGACAGCAAGTCAGATTTCAATGTGTCTGCATTATATTTACGCAACCAGCGCCAAGCAGGCAGTACACGAGCCAAACGTGAATTGAAATCTGACATATTAAAATCTAAATCATAAATTTAGATATATTATGAACAAAAAATGCAAAGAAGTCTTTGTATTCAAATGAAGGAAAAGGTGCTTTTAGATAAATAAATTTGAGAAATATATTTTCAAGTAGGAATTACAAGTTATTGCGGGCAATACAGGGCATACAGTGTGTTGAGCACTGTGACCATTTTTTCATCTTTAATAGAATAAAAAATTTGTTTGCCTTCTCGGCGTGTATTTACCACATCACTTTTACGTAACATCATCAACTGTTGTGAAAGTGTAGGTTGATGAATTTGAGTAATTTCTTCAATTTGAGACACATTTAACTCTTGTTGAGACAAATGGCACAGAATTAAAAGACGGTCGCTATTTGCTAAGGATTTTAAAATTCCAACAACGGTATCCGCAGATTCACGCATTGAGGTGATTTCAAGACCATCGTTCATTGCATTTTTCTCTTAATTGGCTGTAAACCCAATGCGGACATTAGGCGGGAGTGGAAGAAAATTATATAACATTCATTATAACTTATTTTATGAGAACAAATATCATTTGAGATAAAATATCAGCCACCATAAATAAGGGGCTGACATTTTAATCAGAATAAAAGTAAAAAACTTGAGCAGTTACAATAAACTTACTTTTTCAATTGTTCAAAGCTCTTTAATTCTTTTTCGGTAAATTCGCTAGATGCTTCAAGAAGCTGATGCACAGCAGGGTTATACCATGAGAAATAATCTGCCATTTTGGAACCAAAACTCGGATCGAGCGTGATTTGTGTAGCCGTTTGCTGGAGCAGCGCTTGTTGATCCAAACTGCCAATAAAGCTTCTTAATGTCGCATTGTCAAAATAATAGCCCGATTTAAATTGTTGTGTATGTGCTGCACGCTGTAACACAGTTTTAGCCATTTTCTCTAACACTTTCAGGTTTAAAGGTAAATGTGGACTATAACGCTGTAATAAACTTTGAATGAGCACAAAATTATTCAAACTTGGTTTTGCTAGTTCTGCCAAAGCTAAAAGCGCTTGCTGTTTTTCAGGTGATTCAGATGGCATAATCTGTTCATCTAGCATTTGAATCCAATCTTGCTGATTAAAATAAGCCAGAATTTTTTCAACTTCCTGAGTTAATTCTTGTTGTGTCCACGCCAAGAAAAACTCTTGATTTAAATAAGGATAAAGATGCTGCATTTTTTGCATTAAATCTGCAGCAGTCAAATTATGTTTTTGTTCTGCCATTTGCTCAATAATTAATGCCACACATGCAGGCACAATAAAGCAATGCAAAATATTATTACTAAAATAACTCAGTAAGATTTTTTGGCTTTCTGCAACCCGAATTTGCTCTACGCCATCTTGGTTATAGCGCTCAACTTGTTTAAGCTTTAAAGCATATTCAATAATTTCTTGTGAATTAAGATGAGTAATAATCATGCGTGGGTCATAGCATAATTGTTTGAGTAATTGACGGTATGACTCGATACGATGCAGTAAGGCTTGCTCAGTGAGCGCATGTTGATCTGCATTGAGTAAAATGAGAGAAATTAGTGCAATTGGATTAATCACCACCGCTTTATTAATATTTTCTAAAATGGCATGTGCGGTATGATCTACCGTGTGAATTACGGAAGTTGGCAATTCATCATTAATATTTAATTTGAGGTCTTTTGCCTGATTTTCTGCCAGTACATCATCTAAAAATACAGGTTCACCAAAGTTCACATAAACTTGCCCAAAGACTTTTTCAATTTTACGGGCAGAATTTAAAATACCCCATAAAGATTCAGCTTCTTTGGGTTTACCATTCAGCTCATTTAAATATGATGTGCCTTCAAGCAGCTTTTCATAGCCAAAATAGGTCGGAATAAAGGCAATTGGTTTAGTCGCACCACGTAAATGACTTTGGATAGTCATCGACAACATGCCTTTTTTGGGTGGCAATAACAAACCTGTACGTGAACGTCCACCTTCAATGAAGTATTCGAGTGGGGTATTACGTGACAACAAGCTATGCAAATATTCTTTAAATACAGAAGTGTATAGTTCATTGCCGCTAAAGGTACGGCGTATAAAATATGCGCCTGCACCGCGCATCAATTGACCAACAATAGGTAAGTTTAAATTGATACCCGCTGCAATGTGCGGCACCATTAAGCCACGATTAAAAATGACATAAGACAACAACAAATAGTCTATGTGACTACGATGGCAAGGGGTATAGACAATTTCATAATCTTTGGCCAGTTCTCGTACCGTGTCAAAATTATGCACTTCAATACCGTCATAAAGTTGCGTCCATAACTTAGTTAGCGCCAGTTCTGCAAAGCGTAAGGTCGAATAAGAAAAGTCAGATACAATTTCAGTTAAATAGCTTTTGGCTCGGTTTTCAGCCTCAAACATACTTACTTTTTGTTCGATACTTTCTTTACGAATGGCTTGTTGTACCGCTGCACTTTTCATTAAAGCATTAATTAAATTACGGCGGTCAGACAAGTCGGGGCCCAAAATAGCGGCTTTGTGCTGATTAAAATTATGCTCAAGCCGCTGTTCAATAAAGTGTGCTGGTGATAAATGTGGTTGTTCTTGCGTCGCTTGTGCAATTAATTGGCGTAAGGAAATTGCTTTATGAAATTCAATGTAGTTATCACGTGAATACAGTGAAATATTAATGGTTTGTTTAAGTGTGTTGGGCGTAGACCACGCATCGGCAAATAGGGCTTTCAGCCAAGAATCTTCATATTCGGGTGAACGTCCCCAAAGCACGGTGACAGGTACGAACATCACATCTTGTTCAGGATGTTGCTGTAGGGTTTCAATCAATCGAATTAATTTTGCAGAATAACGATAAGCATATTGCTGAGGCTTTTTCTCATTCAGTACCAAAATTGAGTTTTCTTCTTTATGCTCGGCTATTTGTAGAGGCGCATAGACAGAAGGTAAACCACGGGATTGTGCTTGTTGATCTATTAATACGGTATTGCTTAACGAAGCATCTTGTAGGACGTAACAAAACTGGGTTTGATCGGAACGCTGTGCATAGTGATGTTCTAATTCAGCGGTGGAGCCTAATACTTGTGGCGTCACAATCTTATCTAGGATTTTTTGTGTGAAATTACGATAGAAACGACTGTAACTTTTATTAGACATTGCATTCCCTACATTGGCATATATGCGGCTATTGTCAAAAAATAAATAGTGAATTTCAAACAATACTGCCGATAAAATCGGCATTTAGTCAAAGAATCATTCAGACTTGGAATTTTAACTGAAAATTTAACGACTAGACGAACTAACAAGAAACTCTGAGCACATTCTAATTCGCATTATTTTGAAAGCTAATCATTTTTTTGTATAAAACATTTTTGGCTAAACTTCACCAAAAATTTAGATAAAAATGTATGATAAATTGAATCTTATCTTGTATATAACGAATTTAGGGAACAACATGACCACAGATGCAGCTTTTCCAATACCAGAAAATTTAGGCATTGCAGTATATAGCAACAACGCAGAAGCCATTGGTAATACACCATTGGTACGTATTAACCGTTTAATTTCAGGCGGTGCAACAGTTTTGGCGAAAGTTGAAAGCCGTAACCCAGCATTTTCAGTGAAATGCCGTATTGGTGCTGCTTTAATTGCCGATGCAGAAAAACGTGGTGTGTTAAAAGCGGGGATGCATATTGTAGAGCCAACCAGCGGTAATACAGGTATTGCATTGGCTTTTGTGGCAGCAGCTAAAGGTTATGACATTACCCTGACTATGCCTGCAAGTATGAGTATCGAGCGCCGTAAAGTATTGAAAGCTTTGGGGGCAAATTTGGTACTGACAGAACCTGCTAAAGGCATGAAAGGTGCAGTAGAAGAAGCAGAGCGTTTGGCGACTGAACAGCCTGAAACGTATTATTTGCCACAGCAGTTCAATAACCCTGCCAATCCACAAATCCATGAAGAAACCACAGGCCCAGAAATTTGGGCAGCAACAGGCGGTAAGGTCGATATTCTGGTGGCAGGTGTGGGTACAGGTGGAACTATTTCAGGTATTTCTCGCTATTTTGAGAAAGTGAAAGGTCAGGCATTGCATACGGTTGCGGTTGAACCAGCCGAATCTCCAATTATTGGGCAAACGAAACGTGGTGAGGCAATTACACCTGCACCACATAAAATTCAGGGCATTGGTGCAAACTTTATTCCAAAGAACCTAGATTTAGACTTGGTTGATGAAGTCATTGCCATTGAAAGTGCTGAAGCCATTGACTGGGCACGTAAAACAGCAACGCATGAAGGCATTTTAGTGGGTATTTCAAGTGGTGCCGCTATGGCAGCAGCAGCAAAACTGGCAGCACGCCCTGAAAATGCAGGGAAAAATATTGTGGTGATTTTACCTGATAGCGGTGAGCGTTATTTATCTTCAGTTTTATTTGAAGATATTAGTGCAGAATGATGTGTCTTCAGACAGTCAGAATCCTATAAAAAAATCCCAAAGTTTTGACTTTGGGATTTTTTTTGTTCCTAGAGTATGGCTAAGCAATAGAAGATACTTTATCTGGCGTCATTAGCGCTTGATTGATATACAACTTAATTAAACGCTCACGTGAACCGATCGCTTTTTGATAATGCGTAGAATTGAGTAATAACGAAGCACCATAAGTCACTGTCCAAATATAAGACAGATAATCACGAATAGACATGGCACTGTTAAATGATTCCAGATAAGCTTGTGTAATATCTTTAATTTCTAGAATCCGTTGCTCACGTACATCATACAGTTGTTCAAACAACTCATTCAGTTTACGCTCGTTATTGGTCAGTCGCTCTTCAATGGAATGCAGTAAAATCGTGCGATTGGAATTGAGCATGTTATACAGCATGTATTGCGATACATAAGTTTTAAAATGGTCACGATATTTTTTGGAAATTTCCAGCAAGCGCTGTTCATTTAAAATAATCAGTTCCAAATACAGCTGGTTTTTGCTCTTAAAATATTTATAAATTGTGCCTTTGGCGATGTCTAATTCTGCAGCCAGTTCACTTAGCGTAATCTCATTATGATTTTCAAGTAATAAAATTTCAGCCATTGCCAAAATTTTCTCTTTGCGACGTCGGAAATTTTCTTGGCGTAGGGTCGTCATTGAATAGTCCAAATACAACAAATCTAACAAAGTTGCAGTCTAAAACAGTTTTGTATGCTTGCAAATAGCACCAAGGTCTTGAAACCCGATACAAATGATTGGTTAAAAATACCTATGTATTTACGGATGACGGATTACGTGAAAAATAGCACAATCCATAACTGAAATTTGTTGTCAATAAAACTGAACCAAAGAGGTCATTTTGGTGAAATAAAATTGGATTCTATAACGTTTTATTCTATTTTTCTGGGAGTAGCAGTAAAAGCTAAACGCTAATCAAGCTCATAATTCAGCCATTTGCCTGAATATCAGTTGATCTTTTGATTTACATTTAACGTGATTTACTTTGAAACCCACAGGGATGTTATTAAAAGCGAATTAAAGTGTGGCTTTTACGCGAAGAACTTAAAAAGACGGTAATAAGGGAATAAAAAATGATTGTCATTGTAGATGCTGTACGTACCGCAATGGGCGGATTTCAAGGTTCATTGGCCAGTTGTACTGCACCCGATTTAGGCGCTGTCGCGATTCAGCAAGCGGTTGCCCGTTCAGGCTTATGTGCAACAGATATTGATGAAGTAATTTTTGGTTGTGTACTGCCAGCAGGTTTAAAACAAGGGCCTGCGCGTCAGGCGATGCGTCAGGCAGGTTTACCCGACAGCACAGGTGCAACCACCATCAATAAAATTTGTGGTTCTGGGATGAAAGCGGTGATGCAGGCTGCAGATGCAATTCAGGCGGGTTCAGCGCAAATTGTGGTTGCAGGTGGTATGGAGTCTATGTCAAATGCGCCGTATTTGTTAGATAAAGCACGTGCGGGCTTTCGCATGGGGCATGGCAAAGTCACAGACCACATGTTTCAGGAAGGTTTAGAAGATGCTGAAACAGGCTTGTCGATGGGTGTATTGGCGCAAGAAATGGCAGACAAGAAAAATTACACCCGTGAACAACAAGATGAATATGCCATTCGCTCTTTAAATCGTGCGGTAGATGCGATTCAAAACGGTTATTTTAAAAATGAAATTGTACCTGTGACCGTAACAAGCCGTAAGGGTGAGGTAGTAATTGATCAGGATGAGCAGCCTTTAAATGCTAAGGTCGATAAAATTGCCAGTTTACGTCCTGCATTTAAAAAAGATGGCACGATTACAGCCGCCAATGCCAGTTCAATTTCAGACGGTGCATCCGCGTTAGTCATTACCTCAGATACAGTTGCAGCAGAACGTGGATTGCAGCCATTGGCGAAGGTTGTGGCATACGCGACTAATTCACAGCATCCCTCTGAGTTTACCATTGCTCCTGTAGGCGCGATTCAAAAAGTGCTAGATAAAGCAGGTTGGTCTGTTGCAGATGTAGACTTATGGGAAATTAACGAAGCCTTTGCCATGGTGACGATGTTGGCAATAGATGCCTTCGATTTAGACCCTGCTAAAGTGAATATTCAGGGCGGAGCGTGTGCTTTAGGGCATCCTTTGGGTTCTTCAGGCTCACGTATTATTGTGACGCTCATTCATGCACTTAAACGAATTGGTGCGAAAAAAGGCATTGCGTCATTGTGTATTGGTGGCGGTGAAGCAACAGCAATTGCTGTGGAGCTAGTTTAAGCCCAGTCTGTCTAATTTGCGTATTCCTCTATAAAAAAATAGAGCTCTCGAAAGAGCTCTATTTTGAATAATCTATATTTTTTAAAGTGGCAATTATTGGATAAATTGCTTCACCGCTTGGTTAAATTCATTTGGCAATTCCACATTAGAAATGTGCGATGCATTGATTTCAAACAATTGGCTGTTGGTAATACGTTCAACCATAAACTGACCATCTGCAACTGTAGTGACAGGGTCTTGCTGACCAGCAACCACTAAAACAGGCACAGTAATGTCTTTGAGTTGTTCGCGTACATCCGCTTTAGCCAAAGCTTCGCAACAGCTCGCATAACCTTCGGCGCTGCCAGCTGCCAAGTCGTTTTGAAGATTGTTGACCACTGTCGCGTTGCTTTGGATAAAGGGTTCAGTAAACCAGCGTGATGCTGCAGTAGATGCAATCGGTTGCAGACCTTGTTCACGTACCAATGCAGCACGGTCATTCCAAGCCTGTTCCTGACCAATTTTTGCTGCAGTATTACACACCACCACCTGATTAAAGCGCTCTGGACGATGAATCGCTAACCATTGACCTGTCAAACCACCCATGGAAATACCACAGAAAGCCGCTTTTTCAATATTCAAGTGGTCAAGTAGATTTACAACGTCTTGACCCAATTGATCAATGCTATATGGCCCTTGTGGCGCAGATGAAGCACCATGACCACGGGTGTCATAACAAATCACAAAGAAATCTTGCTGGAAAAAATCAATCTGTGCTTGCCACATTTTGAAGTTGGTTCCGAGCGAGTTTGAAAAAATCAGTGCAGGTTTTGCAGCATCACCAAAAGTTTGGTAATTGATTTGTGCATCATTTGATGTAAATGTTGGCATTTTTTATATCCTAGGCTTTTTTAATCCTCTCTCGATCCCTCCTTGAATCAAGGAGGGAGGAAAGAGCATTCAGCGATTAAACACGTTCAATGATCAAAGCAATACCTTGACCGACACCAATACACATTGAACATAGACCGTATTTACCGCCTGTTTGTTCAAGTTGGTTCAGTGCAGTCGTCACCAGACGCGCACCTGATGCACCTAATGGGTGACCTAGAGCAATTGCGCCACCGTTTGGATTGACTTTTTCTGAACCATCTTCAATACCTAAATCACGGGTACAAGCCAACGCCTGAGCAGCAAAGGCTTCGTTCAGTTCAATCACGTCCATCTGTTCAATGGTCAAACCTGTTTGTGCCAATAATTTTTTAATGGCAGGCGCAGGACCAAAGCCCATAATGCGTGGTTCAACACCCACAACAGTCGAACCAATAATTTTGGCACGTGGTTTTAAACCGTGTTGTGCTACCGCTTCTTCAGATGCAATCAGTAGGGCAGCGGCACCATCGTTAATGCCTGAAGCATTACCCGCAGTAACAGTACCTTCAGCTTTTACTACAGGCTTCAATTTTGCCAAAGCTTCTGCTGTGGTTGATGCACGTGGGTGCTCGTCTGCAGACACAACTACAGGTTCACCTTTACGTTGTGGAATTTCCACTGCAATAATTTCTTTATCAAAGAAACCACGTGCTTGTGCAGCTGCTGTACGTTGTTGACTGGTTAAAGCAAACAAGTCTTGATCGGCACGGTTAATATTGAACTGTTCCGCTACATTTTCAGCGGTTTGCGGCATAGTTTCTACGCCGTACATTTCTTTAAGTTTTGGGTTAATGAAACGCCAGCCCATAGTGGTGTCTTCAATTTTTTGACTACGACCATAAGCAGATTCTGATTTGCCCATTACAAATGGTGCACGGCTCATTGATTCAACACCACCTGCAATAATTAAGTTGGCTTCACCTGCTTTAATTGCACGTGCAGCCATCGCAATTGCGTCTAGCGATGAGCCACATAAACGGTTCACTGTGGTTGCAGGCACTTGGTACGGTAAACCTGCCAAAAGTGCAGACATACGACCTACGTTACGGTTATCTTCACCAGCTTGGTTGGCACAGCCGTAAATCACGTCATCAACCAGTTCCCAATTTACAGATGGGTTGCGTTGCATGAGGGCTTTGATTGGGAGAGCGCCTAAGTCATCTGCACGTACAGGTGCTAAACCACCTGCATAACGTCCAAATGGGGTACGGATGGCATCAACGATATATGCGTTTTTCATGGAGTATTCTCTTCTTTATAAAGTTCCCTCTCCTTTGAAGGAGAGGGTTAGGGAGAGGATGTTTGGAAATTCCCTTCATCCTAACCTTCGCCCTGAGCCATATATGGCGCAAGAGAAGGAACGTTCAATCTCTATTCAATGCGTCGTTTAAAATAGCGATGTCTGTCTATTTATACTCATTGAGTCGCATCAATCAGTTTAGCGCCAGTTAAAGATTGCAGCTCTTCAAAGCTTAAGCCTTCAACTTTCTCAATCACTTTCATGCCTTCATCTGTCACGTCAATCACACACAAGTCTGTGTAAATGCGGTCTACACATTTTAAACCTGTAGCAGGATAAGTCAGTTCAGCCACAATTTTAGCTTCGCCTTTTTTGGTCACGTGGTCAGTCGTAATAAAGACTTTTTTCGCACCAACGGCCAAGTCCATTGCACCACCTACGGCAGGAATGGCATCTGGCGCGCCAGTGTGCCAGTTTGCTAAGTCGCCATTTTCAGCGACTTGGAATGCACCTAGTACTGCGATGTCTAAGTGACCACCACGCATCATGGCAAATGAGTCACCATGATGGAAGAATGAACCGCCTGTGAGCATGGTGACGAACTCTTTACCCGCGTTGATCAGTTCAGGGTCTTCTTCGCCTGCAGGTGGTGGTGGACCAAATGCCAATAAACCATTTTCAGAATGTAAGAATACGTCTTTGTCTGAAGGCAGGTAGTTAGAAATTTTAGTTGGTAAGCCAATGCCAAGGTTGACATAAGCACCGTCTGGAATGTCTTGCGCCACACGTTCAGCAATTTGATCACGTGTTAATTTGGTATAGCTCATGATGTTCTCCTTCACGTGACAGTTATGCAGATTGTTCAGGTTGTTTTGCGCCAACGGCAACAACGTGCTGAACAAAAATACCTGGGGTGATAATGTGTTCAGGGTCTAACGCACCCAACTCTACCACTTCAGAAACTTGCGCAATGGTCACATCTGCCGCCATAGCCATGATTGGGCCAAAGTTACGTGCAGATTTGCGGTACACCAAGTTGCCCCAACGGTCGCCTTGCTGTGCTTTAATTAAAGCAAAGTCCGCACGAATTGGGTTTTCAAGAACGTAATCTTTACCTTCATAATTTAGGGTTGGTTTGCCTTCTGCAAGCAACGTACCAAAACCTGTAGGGGTGTAGATTGGCCCTAAGCCCATACCAGCAGCCTGAATACGGCATGCCAAGTTACCTTGTGGCACAAGTTCAAGTTCGATTTTGCCTGCACGATACAACTCATCAAACACCCAAGAGTCAGACTGACGTGGGAATGAACAGATGATTTTACGTACTGCACCCGCTTTCAGTAATTTAGCTAAACCGTAGTCGCCATTACCTGCGTTGTTGTTCACAATAATTAAATCTTTGATGCCAAGTTCAATCAAACCATCAATGAGTTCCGCTGGTTGACCTGCGGTACCAAAACCACCAATCATGATGGTTGAACCATCTTTAATTTGCGAAAGAACTTCTGTTAAAGAAGTTTGACTTTTATCAATCATAATGTGTCCTAGACAATTGCCTGTCCATTAACTTTTGGAACTTTGAGTTGAAGGTAGGGGCGCTGCTGAGTTGTCACGTTTGGTTAAAACCAAATGAGCGATCAAACCAATACAGATCCCCCAAAATACAGAACTTAGCCCTAAAAACTGCATGCCAGAGGCGGTTGCTAAAAAGGTGATGAGGGCTGCATCACGTTGTGATTCCTGACCCATTGCAACGGAAATATTGGTGGCAATAGCACCTAACAGTGCCAGACCCGCCAAAGCTGCAATCAGTTCTTTGGGCAATAAGCTGAATAGCATGACGATGCTGCCTGCAAATAACCCACCTAAAATATAGAAAATACCGTTTGCCACACCTGCGATATAGCGCTTTTCTTTCAGTTCATGTGCATCTTTACCTAAGCATAATGCTGCAGTAATTGAGGCAAGTACAATGGTAATTCCTCCCACACACGCCACCGCAAGCGAAGCAATACTGGTCGCGCTGATGATCGGTTTGGCTGGCATGTCATAACCGCTGATTTTCATAATTGCCATACCTGGTAAAAACTGTCCAGACAGGCTGACTAAAATCAAAGGTAATGCAAGGTTAAGCGTAGAATTCCATGTCCATTCAGGCGCAATAAACTGTGGAATTGCCAAACTAAAATTGGTATTGACTGGGTTGATTTGACCAAACATTAAGCTCAGTACAATTCCTGCTGCCAATACCCAAATCATTGCATAGCGAGGACTGAAACGTTTCGCCAGTAAAAATACTGCCAACATGCCAAATACAATATAGGGCATGCTGTCGCTTGCAGTAAATAAACCTAAACCAAACTGCACCAAAATTCCCGCCATCATGCCTGCGGCAACTTCTTTGGGAATCCATGACAAAAGTTTGTCAAAATAACCTGTAATTCCAATCAAAAAAATCACCACGGCAGAGGTGATGTAAGCAGCAACGGCTTCATTTAAAGAAATATCTGGAAACAGCGTTACCAGTAAGGCTGTACCCGGTGCAGACCAAGCGGTCACCACAGGTACTTTATACTTAATTGATAAAAAGATACCTGCGACTGCAGCACCAATAGAAATTCCCCAAATCCATGAGATCATCATGTCTGGGGAAACTTGGGCTTGCTGTGCTGCCTGAAAAAAGATGATCAATGGCCCCGAATAGGAGATCAGCACTGCTAAGAATCCTGCAACAGTGGCTGAAATTGACCAGTCATTTTTTAAAGTTTGGAACAGGTGACTCATTGAATATTTGCCTCCTTGCATCAAGCAATGATCCTGTTAAAGTTGGTCATGATCTTGGCTTAACCCTGATCACCACCACCTACAGGTACAACCGTACCTGTCATGTACGATGATTCATCAGAAGCAAGGAATAAAATAGCATTCACTTGTTCCTGAATAGTGCCGTAACGACCCAAGAAAGTACGATCAATTGTTTGATCTACCACTTCTTGCATCCACGCTTGTTCTGATTCAGAAAGCGGGTTGGCATTACGTGGTACTTTGCGTGGTGGTGCTTCAGTGCCGCCTGTGGCAATTGCATTGACGCGAATACCGTCTTTGGCGTGTTCAAAGGCAAGAGAAGCTGTTAAGCCATTCACACCACCTTTTGAAGCCGAATACGGCACACGGTTAATACCACGTGTTGCAATAGAAGATACGTTTACAATCGTACCTTTTTGACTCTTAATCATTTCTGGCAACACGGCACGGCAGCACCATAGGGTTGGGAACAATGAACGATTCACTTCCTTGATAATTTCTTCTTCAGAAAATTCTTGGAAAGGTTTCATCCAGATTGCACCACCGACGTTGTTGATGAGTACATCGACACGGCCATAGGTATCGAGTGCTTTTGCAACAACAGATTCTGCGCCTGCAAAAGTTTCAAGATTGGCTTTTACAGTAACAGCATCGCCACCAAGCTCTTCAATTTCAGCCAACACTTCTTCTACATAAGGAGAAAGGTCAGCCATGACTACTTGTGCGCCTTCGCTAGCCACTTGTAAAGCCACACCGCGACCAATGCCTTGAGCGGCACCAGTCACGATTACAACTTTGTTTTCAAATCTTTTTGAGCGATTCATTGTATTCTCCGACTATGTTTCTAGACTGTCTAACAAACTTAGTTGGCAGAGAATTTTTCAAATAGGAAGCTTGCAGGTTTAACACCTTCTGCATCTAACCAGCCACGTACCGCTTCTACCATTGGCACTGGACCACATAGGTAGATGTCTACATTACCACCGTTGAGCCATTCGTTTTCGATATGGCCAGTCACGTAACCTTTACGCTCATGTGCAGATTCTGGATTTGCCACTACAGTGCGATACTCGAACCAAGAGAATTTTTCTTGTAGTTCGTTTAATTTTTCAATTGCGACTAAGTCAAAGTCATTGGTCACACCAAAGACTAAACGTACAGGGTGCTCAGAACCTTTTTCTTCAAGCACTTGCAGCATAGACATAAATGGCGCAATACCTGTACCACCCGCTAACATCACCACAGGGCGTGCTACATTACGTAGGTAGAAGCTACCAAATGGACCAGTAAAGGTCATTTTGTCGCCAGCTTTAGCGTTTTGGCTTAAGAATTCGCTCATTTTTCCGTTTGGTACGTTACGTACCACAAAGCCAGTTAAGCGGTTACCAGGCTTAGAGCTGAAAGAATACGAACGAGTTTCTGTTGTACCAGGAATACCCACATTCACATATTGACCTGCAAGGAAGTGAATGTCTGGTTGACCTTCATCTAACTGAATATCAAAGGTAATAGTCGAGTCAGATAAGTTTTCAACACGTGCCAATGTACCTTCAAATGCATGAATTTCAGTTTTACATACATCAGAAGTGGCTTGAATTTGGAATACTGCGTCTGAAGTTGGTTTACATTGGCATGCAAGAATATAGCCTTGTTCAGCTTCTTCTGGTGTCAATGCATCTTCAATATAAGTTTCTTCAGGCATGTCATACGAACCTGATTCACAAAACGCACGGCACGTTCCACATGCACCGTCACGGCAGTCCAAAGGAATATTGATCTTTTGACGGTAAGCTGCGTCTGACAGTGTTTCACCATCTGTAACAGAAATAAAACGTGTAACGCCATCTTCAAATTGAAGTGCAACATTGTGGTTTGACATGGCTGAATATCCTATAGAAATCTTTAAAACTTGACCTTTCAGCCAAAATTCCATCTGGCTGAAAGGTTTACCTAGCTGTAAATCAATACAGTCTTAGAGGTGATAAATGTCGATTACTTGGTTGATGTAATCGTTTTTCAGCACCACGTACTTGCTTAAAATTTGTGGTTTGTCGCCAGAAAAGTCGATTTCGTAGCGTGACATACCAAAGTAGCTGTAGTTTGTTTTGTAACGGAAACTCAAGGTGTTCCAGTTAAAACGTACAGTCACTTTATCGCCATCACGTTCAACAATTTCAATGTTGTTGATGTTGTGGCTCGTACGTGTGTCTGGCATGGTTGCAGACGAACGTTCAGTTTTGATACGGAACACACGGTCTTCCAAACCTTGACGGTCTGGGTAGTAAATCAAAGAGATTTCAGACTGTGGATCTGTAGTTAATTGGTCATCGTCATCCCAAGCTGGCATCCAGAAAGAAGCAGT
This sequence comes from Acinetobacter sp. A1, assembly GCF_012371315.1. Lineage (NCBI taxonomy): Bacteria > Pseudomonadati > Pseudomonadota > Gammaproteobacteria > Moraxellales > Moraxellaceae > Acinetobacter > Acinetobacter sp. A1. Next base: position 41,343 of record NZ_JAAZQY010000014.1, on the reverse strand, counting down.
AGGAGCGTAGCACTGTAACCACTCATCCCATTGCTCATCATCTAAAAAGCGAGCTTCTTGATAAAGGAACTGTGCAACTTTTTCTAAAGTGATGTCGCTCATGCGTTTTCTCCTTCAGTAGATGCCGCAATTTCTTTTTCAGTTGCGATGCCTTGTTTGATGAGTTCTAACCAGTGTTGGTGCTGAGCAAGGTATAAACCTTCGTCTTCAGTTTTAATACCAGAAAGTTTTGGTTTTAAACCAATTTCGTTGGCTGCATCGTCTGGACCTTGGATCCAGTGCTTAGAGCCACGGCACATATCGTTCCACTCAAGTGCGATACCTGCGTAACCTGCTTGACATGCACGGAATTCTTCAAGATCGTCTGGGGTTGCCATACCTGATGCGTTAAAGAAATCTTCGTATTGACGGATACGGCGTGCGCGTGCTTCTGGCTCTTCACCCACAGGTGCGATACAGTAAATAGTCACTTCAGTCTTATCTACAGACAGCGGACGTAACACACGAATTTGTGAACCGAACTGATCCATGAAGTACACGTTTGGATATAGACACAAGTTACGTGAACGTTCGATCATCCATTTCGCCATCGCTTCACCGTATTGCTCGGTGTATTCATCTTTCTTGGCAAAGTTAGGACGGTCTTCTGGGTTAGCCCATTGTGTCCAAAGTAGCATGTGACCATTTTCAAAGCCGTAAGAACCACCGCCTTGTTTGCCCCATGAACCTGCGCTCATAGCACGAATGTTGTCACCAGCTTCTTTTTCTTTACGTTGCTGAGTTGTTGCAGCGTAGTTCCAGTGTACTGCTGACACGTGGTAACCATCGGCACCGTTTTCAGCAGTTAACTTCCAGTTACCTTCATAGGTGTAAGTTGAAGAACCACGTAAAACTTCAAGACCTTGTTGTGATTGACCTACAATCATGTCAATGATTTTAGTTGCTTCACCTAGGTATTCTTCTAAAGAAGGAACATCTGGGTTTAAGCTACCAAACAAGAAACCTTTATAGCTTTCAAAACGGGCAACTTTTTTCAAGTCGTGTGAACCGTCTTTGTTGAAGCAATCTGAATAACCCGCATCGGCAGGGTCTTTCACTTTTAACAACTTACCAGAGTTGTTGAAAGTCCAACCGTGGAATGGGCAAGTATAAGTTGCTTTGTTACCACGCTTGTAACGACATAACTGTGCACCACGGTGTGAACACGCATTGATCATGGCATTTAATTCGCCATTGCGGTTACGTGCAATGATGATTGGCTGACGGCCAATGTAAGTGGTGTAGTAGTCATTGTTGTTTGGAATTTGGCTTTCGTGTGCCAAATAAACCCAGTTGCCTTCAAAAATGTATTTCATTTCTAGGTCAAACAGGGCTTGGTCTGTGAATACTGAACGGTGTAGTTTAAATTCACCAGATTCAAAATCATCAACCAATAGCTCATCAATGCGGTCTAAGTGGCTGGTGTTAATTACAGGAATACGAGGCATGTCCTTTCTCCGACTTTCCAAGGAGGGGAAGTCATCGGGATGAATCTAATGATTGCATCCCGATTCCATTCAAATTATGCGCTTGCGCGGCGACGTTCAACTTCAGTAGAAGGAGCGCCTTCTTTATCTTTCTGAAGAACAACGTTGAATTGGATGTATTTGAAAGGACCTTTCAAACCACGACGTGCGATTTCAGCTTCGTCAGTTACGTCTACAGCTTCAGCAACTAGACCTTCACGAGTACCGAATGCGAAGTCGTCCCAAAGGTATTTATCACCTTCGATGTTGAACTGAGTCGTAAGCTTACGGTAGCCAGGTGCAGAGATGAAGTAGTGCACGTGTGCTGGACGTTGACCGTGACGAGAGATTTGGTTCAATACACCTTGAAGTGGACCTTCAGGGTTTAAGCCATAACCTACAGGCATAGTTGTTTGAGCAACATATTGACCTTTTTCATCAGCTAAGATTGAGCGACGTAGGTTGAAGTGGCTTTGTGACTTATCAAAGAATGAATAGTTACCGTGGCTGTTTGCATGCCATACTTCAACTTTAGCACCAGGAATGATGTTGCCGTCAGTGTCAGTTACTGTACCGTCAATGATTAAAGTAGGGATTTTGCCTTCTTCAGAACCATCGTCCATACGAGCAAAACCAGTAGATTCAGGCGCACCAGCAACATACAGTGGACCTTCAATTGTACGTGGCGTACCACCAGTCAAGCCTGCTTTCGCGTCAGCTTCGTCAGCACGTAAGTCTAGGAAGTGTTCAAGACCTACAGCAGAACCCATCAATGCAAACTCATCAGCTTTTGCAATATCAATGATAGTTTCAATACCTTTCCAAACTTCTGATTGGCTTAAATCTAAGTCTTCAATCGCTTGGAATAAATCTGTAACTAAACGAACAAGTACCTGTTGTACACGTGCATTTACTGGACCTTCTGAAGTGTCCACGTTACAAGCTTTAACTACATTTTCAATGGTTTGACGATCCATTTTGTTACTCCTTAGAGGTGTGCGCTGTGGTGGCGAATATCTCTGGACTTAAATAAAGAGATATTTAGCTGCCACATTCCTTGTTTACTTGGTGTTAAATATGTGTATTTCTTTGGTGCTGGAATAAATGACTTATTCCAGTACTTGTGTTGTATCAGGTGTCATCTTCACGAATTGAAGATGGGTGGCGGTTCAATGCCATCACTTCAATATTCATGTAAGGGTAGAGTGGAAGACCTTGTAAAATGTTGTGCAGTTCTTCGTTGCTCTCTACATCAAAAATACTGATGTTTGAATATTGGCCAGTAATACGCCAAATATGACGCCACTTGCCTTGATGCTGTAATTCCTGTGAATAGGCTTTTTCAACGGCTTTGATTTCGTTGGCTGTTTCAGCTGGCATATCCAATGGAATGTTTACATCCATACGTACGTGGAAAAGCATGGGTTTCTCCTAATTACTGACGACGCAAGTTGTCAATTTTGTCTTCATCCAGTTCAATGCCTAGACCTGCACCTGTTGGAAGGTGTAATTCAAAGTCTTGGTACTGAAGCGGAGTTTTTAAAATTTCTTCTGTTAGCAGCAATGGGCCAAATAATTCAGTGCCATAAGCTAAATTTTGGAAGGTAGAGAACACGTGTGCAGATGCAATTGTGCCTACAGGGCCTTCAAGCATGGTGCCGCCATATAGGTCGATACCTGCCAACTGTGCAATCGTTGCCACTTCACAGCCTTCAATCAGACCAGCAGACTGTGCAACTTTTACTGCAAAAACAGATGCCGCATTGCGTTTCGCTAATTGATAAGCACTTTGTGGGCCCATCAATGATTCGTCTGCCATGATGGCAATATCAAATTTGCGAGTTAAACGCTCCATGGCATCAATGTTGTCAATTGCACATGGCTGTTCAATCAGGTCTACACCACCATCTTGTAGAAGTTGGATACCTTTAATGGCTTCAAGTTCTGACCAAGCACGGTTAACGTCTACACGAATAGAAACGTCTTTACCTAAAGCTTGTTTAATGGCTAATACGTGTTCAACGTCTTGCTCTACAGGGCGTGAACCGATTTTGAGTTTGAAAGTGTTGTGGCGTTTTGCCGAAATCATTTTTTGCGCTTCAGCAATGTCTTTTTCTGTATCGCCAGATGCAAGCACCCATAACACAGGAACAGAGTTGCGTAGACGACCACCTAAAATTTCACTTAAAGGTTGGTTTAAGCGTTGTGCTTGAATATCTAATAAAGCAGTTTGAATGGCACATTTCGCAAAACGGTTACCATTGATATTCTTTTTAATGATCTGTAAAGTTTGCGCAACGTTCAAGCCAGCTAAAGTTTTTAGCAATGGTGCGAAATATGTTTCAATATTGGTTTTCACACTTTCTGGGCTTTCTTCACCATAGCCCAAGCCACCGATTGTGGTCGCTTCGCCCCAGCCAACAAAACCATCTTCAGTGGTGATTTTGACTAATACCAGGGTTTGGGTTTGCATGGTTGCAACCGCCATCTTATGTGGACGGATGGTTGGTATTTCCACCAGCAAAGTTTCTACTGACTTATACATGGTTTGCCCTTCATATCATTGCTTTATTACAGTTATGTGATATACCTTAAAAGAATAAATTGCATTGGTCGAAGATCAAATTTGCATTTTTTTATACTTAAAAGGTATTTTGAGCTATGGAACTCAGACATTTACGTTATTTTGTTGCAGTTGTAGAAGAGCAAAGTTTCACCAAGGCAGCAGAAAAACTCTTTATTGCTCAACCACCTTTGAGCAGACAGATCCAAAATTTAGAACAAGAGCTTGGAATTCAACTATTTGAGCGCGGTAGCAGACCGCTTAAGACCACGGAAGCAGGCCAATTTTTTTACCAGCATGCTGTTAAACTTTTGTCTAATGCTGAAGAAATTAAGTCGATGACTAAACGGGTAGGTATTGCTGATCGTACCGTGACTATTGGCTTTGTTGGTTCTTTATTGTTCGGTTTATTGTCAAGAATTGTATATTTGTTTAAACAGCAGCATCCGCATTTAAAAATAGAAATGGTGGAAATGACCACCAATGACCAAATTCAGGCACTGAAAGAAGGGCGTATAGATGTTGGGTTTGGACGTTTAAGAATTTCTGATCCTGCAGTTAAACGTATCTTGTTACGTGAAGAACGCTTGATGGTTGCAGTGCATTCTAGCCACCCATTTTCGGCACAAAAAGAAGGTGTATATTTGGCGGATGTTGTTGATCAACAACTATTTTTATATCCAAACCACAATAAACCAAACTTCTCTACCCAAATTCGTGGCGTGTTTTCTGAGTATGGTTTAGAGCCTCGAAAAATTCGTGAAGTGCGTGAATTACAATTAGCATTGGGTTTTGTCGCTGCAGGTGAGGGCGTGTGTATCGTGCCAGAAAGCGCACAAAATATTCATTTGGCACATTTGCACTTTATACCTTTATTAGATGACTCGGCTGTAAGTCCTGTATTTATGGCAATTCGTAATATGGATGAAAGTGAAGATATTCGTTCTTTATTTGACTGCATCTATCAAGTCTATGACTTGGAAGCTGTGACCTATGACCGTAGTGTATTCTAATAAATTTAATTTAAATCAATGGATTGAGAATTAAATCACACATTAATTTATTGTGCTTTTTATTTGTATTTGCCGTCATCTGAATTAGAGAGAAAAACTTTTTCACTATTTCTGATGACGGCATTTTTTATACACTTTCTATTTTATTCTTATAAATATCAATATCTTATATTTTCTTAGACTTTTTAGGTATGCATCCATGCCTATTCAGTTTTGGACAAATTTTAACTTCTTATTCATTGTGTGCATCTGAGTTGGAGTAACGGACTTCACAATTAGGAGGTGAAGCAAGATGCAAAGCAATAAAATTAATATCAATACCTTGATTGATGATGCCAAGTTCACGCCATTCCATTGGGGCGTATTGTTTTGGTGTCTGATGATCATTATTTTTGACGGTTATGATTTAGTCATTTATGGGGTTGCATTGCCGCTGCTCATGCAAGAGTGGGCTTTAAGTGCAGTTCAAGCTGGCTTACTGGCCAGTACCGCATTATTTGGCATGATGTTTGGTGCCATGACCTTCGGTACGCTTTCTGACAAATTGGGGCGTAAAAAAACCATCATGATTTGTGTGGCTATTTTCAGTGGCTTTACATTCTTAGGTGCGTTTGCAAGCAATCCAGTCGAATTTGGTATTTTACGTTTCCTTGCTGGGCTTGGTATTGGCGGGGTAATGCCAAACGTTGTGGCCCTTATGACAGAATATGCGCCTAAGCGTATTCGTAGTACTTTGGTTGCGCTGATGTTTAGTGGTTATGCCATTGGCGGTATGACTTCAGCATTGTTGGGTGCATGGTTAGTGCCAGAGTTTGGCTGGAAAATCATGTTCTACATCGCAATTATTCCATTGGTGGCTTTACCGTTAATTTGGAAATTCTTGCCTGAGTCACTTATGTATTTGACCAACAAGAAAGAAATTGAGCAAACCCGCAGTATTGTGCAAAAAATTTCGCCAAGCCAACAATTAAATGGTGACACTGAGTTTGTACTGAATGAAGTGACTAAAGGCGATGAAGCACCTGTAAAAGCATTGTTCCAGCAAGGTCGTATGTTCAGTACCTTCATGTTCTGGATCGCATTCTTCATGTGCTTGTTAATGGTTTATGCTTTGGGCAGCTGGTTACCAAAATTAATGATCCAAGCGGGTTATTCATTGGGCGCAAGTATGATCTTCCTATTCGCACTGAATATTGGTGGCATGATTGGCGCAATTGGTGGTGGTGCATTGGCTGACCGCTTCCATATCAAAAAAGTACTGACCATTATGTTTATCTGTGGTGCAGCAGCATTAATTCTACTTGGCTTTAACAGTCCACAAATTGTGTTGTACACCTTGATTGCAGTTGCTGGGGCAGCAACCATTGGTTCACAAATCTTGCTTTATACTTTCGTCGCACAATATTACCCATCTACTGTACGTTCTACAGGTATGGGCTGGGCATCAGGTATTGGTCGTATCGGTGCGATCGTTGGACCAGTCTTAACTGGTGCATTATTGACCATGAATTTACCGCACCAAATGAACTTCTTTGCTATTGCGATTCCAGGTGTAATTGCTGCTTTAGCGATCTTCATGGTGAATTTAAAAGCTTCAGTAGATGCCAAAGCCCTTGCAGAGCCTGCGGTAGAAAGCAATCCAATTGCACAAAAAGCAACCCAATAATTTCTATACCTTTCAATTAATCTTTCGTCATCAATGATATAGATCGCCATCGTAAGCGATGGTGATCTGTTGCTAGAATTTGATGGCACAATAACAAGCGAGTTTAGGATGAACGCGAAAACATTAACCCAATCTTTTAATTTTCAATCTACAACGGTTCGACCAACAATGCAGCGCACGCTCATGATGAGCATGATTGCATTGAGTATGGGCGGTATGAGTGTTGCAGCTCAGGCGCAGACCCAACAGCAAACGGAAATTGAGCAACTTAGACAGGAAGTTCAAGCTTTACGTGGTCTGATAGAACAGCAAAAAGTACAAAATACGCAAACAGCAAATGCAATTGCCAATGTACAACGCAGTTCAGCAAGCCCAAGTCCGATTCTGAAAACAGCCAAAGGTGCTGAGTTTAACTTATATGGTAATGTGCGTTTAGATGCGTCTTATCAGGTTGAGGGCAGTAGCCGAGATTTGCCATATAACCACATTAATGCAGTGGCGTTAGAAGGCAATAATGAAAGTAGTGATCGTTTAAGATCAACGCTTTCTGCTACACGTTTAGGTTTGGATTTCAAAAGCCCTGTAGGTGATCAAGACGTAAACGGTAAAATTGAAGTCGACTTCTTGGGCGGTTCTAATTTTGATAATTTACGTATTCGTCATGCTTACTTAAATTATGGCAACTGGTTAATTGGTCAAACTTGGTCAAACTTTGCCATTCCTGACTATATGCCAGAAACCATTGATGCATTGGCATTTGTAGGTGGTGCGGTAAAACGTACACCTCAGGTTCGTCATACTACAAAATTTAGTCCACAAACTAATTTGGTTGTAGCAGCTGAAGACCCTAAAGATGCCACAATTAGCCAGCGTTTACCTGCATTGACAGCACGTTTAAATCATCAATTTGCAGATAATTTAAATGTTAGTGTTCGTGCTATGGGCCATGAAAAACGTGTTAATTCTGAAGAAGAAATGGCATGGGGTGTGGGCGTAGGTGCAAAATATGAAGTTGTCCCTGGCACAACCCTTAAAGCAGATTATTACCATGTTAAAGGTGATAGCAGCTTTGTATCATTTGCCAATAAAGGCGTTGCTGTAACCGCTTTAAATGATAAAGGTGCCATTACTGCAGATAGTCGTATAGCTGCACAAAGCGAATTTGATTCAATTATGGTGGGTATTACCCAAAAATTTACAGATCAAATTCACGGTACACTCGGCTATGGCTATATGAGTTTTGATAAAGACCCTAACTATATAGCTGCAACATCAGATAAAACAAGCATTAACAAAGATTTATGGCAAGGGTGGGCAAATATTTTCTATAGCCCGCGTAAACCATTAAGCTTTGGTCTTGAGTATGTCTATGGTGAACGTACTGCTTTAGAAGCTGTTAATGGCAGTAAAACAGGTGAAGACAACCGAATTAATGCAGTTGCCATTTATAACTTCTAAGTTTGAACTAAATACAAACTTTCAAAAGAGCTGAGTGAAAAACTCGGCTCTTTTTTGTTGCGAAATATGGCATATAGATCACGTTATATTTCTAGTTGTTCGTGTGCCGTAATATGTTGCTGAATCACCTCTGCAAGTACAGTAACCGCATGTTCAATTTCTGCTGTCCAAGCAAAAGAGCAATTTAAACGGATAAAGTTTTGTTTAACGTGCTCAGAACGAAATAACTGACTTGGTGCAATACCAATCTGTTGTTGAATTAAGGCTTGATAAACTGCGTAACCATCTAAATTTATGGGCAACTCAACCCATAAAAAATAACCACTAGAATAGTAGTGAATCTTGCATGCAGGATTTAAACGTTGTTTCAGTTGTTGATAAAACACTTTTTTATGCTTTTCCAACTGACTACGTAACAGACGTACATGCTTTTCATAGTGGTGATGCGATAGAAAATCGACCAAACTATTTTGTAGTAAAGGACTTGCTGAAACTGTACTCATTAATTGCAAATGTTGAATTGCATTGGAAAATTGCCCTGCATAGACCCAGCCCACGCGTACCGCAGCACCGAGCGTTTTAGAAAAAGAAGAGCAGTGCAATACACGCTGTGTTTTATCAAAATATTTCATAGGTAGAGGTTTTTGCGCACCGTAATACAGCTCTTGATAGACATCATCTTCAATTAAATAGACTTGATATTCTTCTAATAGTTCAGCAATACGCTGTTTAATTTCATGACGCACACTAAAGCCAATCGGGTTATGACTATTTAGCATGAGCCAGCACACTTTAATTGGATATTGCTTCAATGCTTGTTCAAAGGACGCTATATCCAAACCTGAAACAGGATGTTCAGGAATGGTAATCACCTGTAAGCCTAAGCGCTCTGCAGCTTGCCAAGCACCATAAAAAATTGTTTCTTGTAATAAAATAAAATCGCCTGGTTTGGTTAAGGCTTGTAATGACAAATTTAAAGCATCTAAAGCACCTGATGTAATGACAATGTCATCTGCATGTGTGGGTATGCCTTGTAAACAGTACCGATTAGCAATAATCTTTCTTAATTCGTTATGTCCAGGTGGCATGTGGTCATGACTAAAATAGCTACTTTTTCGCTTGGCATGCTGTGCCAAAATTTGTATTAATTTGGCATTAAACAGTAATTCTGCATTGGGAAAAGCAGAACCTAAAGGACATACGGCTTCAGACTGAATGGATTTCAAATAACGAAATACCAAAGAGTTCATTTGAATGTTGGAATTTAGACTTAAGCTACTAGCTGTATGTACCGGCTGAGAGTTAAAACGCTCTGCGACATAAAAACCGGACTTTTGTTTGGCATATACCAGACCTTGTGCTTCAAGTTCCTGATAAGCATTCAAAACCGTCATTAAACTATAGCCACTCATGTGTGACTGTTCTCGCAATGAAGGCAATTTACTATGTGGTTTCCATGCACCATTTTCGATCAGTTGCCTAATATTCAAAGCCAGTTGTTCTGATTTATACATTGCAACATTCCGCATGCTAGGTGTTATTGCTTCAAGTGTATTTTGCTCTAATTTTAATATTAAAGCATGTAATAAATCAGTATTTATATAACAGATGGGCTGGGTAGATCACTTAACTGTTATAGTTTTAAATGAATTATTTGTATCTACAGCAGTGTGCATTAGTTTTAGATAATACAAATATTCCACTTGTCTGGTCAGATCGGAGTCGATATGCAAGAAGATAATTCACCACGCAAACCGCAGAAATATGCCGATAGCAGTATTTCAGACAAAGCTTTTAAACACATGATTATTTGGTTTACCGTATATGTGGCCTTGTTCTGTATTGGGGTGGCTCTAGTGGTCAATGCCGATAAGTTTTAATGACTGCGTATTGAACATTTAATTCAGTCATTATTTCTATTCTAAGCTAAAGACATTCATTGATTGATGAATGTCTTTTTGTTTATTGCTCAAAAAATATCAGAATTAATCCTTGTAATCGGCTATTACAAAGTTAATCCGCCATCGCAAAATGAACTGAATAGGCGTAAATTATAGCGCTGCGGATCTAAGTTAGTGGTAGATGATGATTTCTAGTTGGGTGCTATTTACCTTAATGGCTGCTTTTATGCAGGCATGGCGTAATGCTTTTCAAAAACAACTCAGCACCACGGTTGATGTCTACGGCGTTACGCTCGCACGTTTTATTTTTGCTTTACCTTTTGCTGTGCTTTATTTAAATCTGTTGCAATGGCAACAACCTGCGCAAGTCGAGCTACAGTTCAGTTCAAAGTTTTGGCTATATATAGTTATTGCTGCTATTTGCCAAATATTGGCAACCGCTTTAATGGTCAAACTTTTCCAACAGAAAAATTATGCAGTCGGTGTTGGCCTTGCCAAAAGTGAAGCGGTACTGGCCGCAATCGTCGGTGTGATTTTCTTACAGGAACATTTAAGTGCTTTGGCTTGGCTCGGTGTTGCTATTGGTGGTATCGCAGTTTTTTTACTCAGTAAAGGCAATCAGCGCAGCGACTTTTCTTTGACTACTTTGGCTATTGGAATTGGCAGTGGGCTGAGTTTTGCCGTCACCTCACTTTTAGTACGCGAAGCCAGTTTAGAACTTGATTTTTTGCCTTTTATCCACCGCGCTGCATGGGTATTGGTTTGGGTGATTGGTTTTCAATGCTGTATTTTATTGGCATATTTAGGCATTTTTAAACGACACACTTTATATGCGATGTGGCAACGTGTAGGGCTGACCTTTAAAGTCAGTATCTGTAGCTTTTTAGCGTCACTGGGTTGGTTTAGTGCGATGAGTATGCAAACAGTGGCAATTGTCAAAACACTTGGTCAAATTGAAATATTATTCAGCTTACTAATTTCTGCCTATTTCTTTAAAGAAAAACTCGCCCGAACCGACCATTGGGGGTTGGGATTAGTTGTGCTTGCAGCAATGTTGGTGATTTGGGCCTAATGCACAATCATTCAACAGATCAAATCAATGTCTAAAACCTAAAATAAAAGTTTTCTCTATGCGCAATCTCGCTAGAATAACCTAAGTTTATTTATAAATACGTATGACTTCACTTCAGCATATCAGATCAGGAAAGCCCTATGTCTAAACCACAACAAAAGCAAAAAAATACTGCATTGGCAGCATTGATTGAAGAGCAACAATTACTTTGCGAAGAATTTGGTTCAGCTTATGTCGAAGTTAGTGGTGATGACGTGGTGGCTGTGGCTGTACAAACCTTAAATAAAGACCCGATAGTCGGCTTGCGTAAAAAGGCAGAGGGTGATGAGCAAGTGGCTTGGTATATCTATGGTGGTGAACTCGGTGAAGAAGATGCTAACTTTGAAACCATGACCGTGCGTGAATTGCAGGACATTTTACCCGATGTACTCCCATATTTAGCTTTGGAAGAAGGCTATCGTTTTATGATAGATGCAGATGACTATGAAGACGTATGGAAAGAAGGCGATGCATCTTAATTTTAGCGTACGGCATATCATGCAACTGAATAAAATTGGTGTTGCACTATTGCTAAGCTTTTCCAGTCTGAGTTTTAGTCTTCAGGCAGCGGAAACAGCTACTGCAAAGCCTGCGAGTGATGCAATACAGCATCACAGCCATTTATCACAGCAAGAATATCAAGTCTTATTGAATCAATACACTCAAGTGGTGAATGACAGTAAAAGGGTATTGGATGATCCTGCTAGTCAAGCGACTGCCAGTGAGCAAAAGCGTGCATTTTGTGCACGTTACCAAGCCTATAAAAATATTGCAGATATTTCAGAACGCAATCTAGATTTATATCCTGCCAGTGTCATGCTGATGGTGGCCAATCGTTACTTGGAACAACAGCATAATAGTTTGACTGCCTCTGGTATGACCGAACAGGTTTTTTGTGCAGAAGCGAAGTAAGGTTTATTAATCTGCCCAAAAGTCTTATTTCGCATTGCTTTATAGCTGCATCTGCTGTTGTAGAATAGATCAATCAGTAAGCTTAGTGCTGAAATAACGCTGAATCCCCTAAATTGGGGATTTTTTTATGATGTGTTTAATTTATGCTGTATTGTGAAGTAAAACTTAAATTTATATCTGTATATGAACAAAAGTTGCTTTGCAAAATTTATAGAATCCTTTAATTTGAAAGTATTGAGTCAGAACGGACGGCTATAGATGAAGTGGGATGAAATTGGTGATCAACCGTGTTCAATTGCACGTACTTTATCGGTTATTGGTGACCGTTGGACATTGCTAATCATACGTAACGCCTTTATGGGAATGCGTCGCTTTGATGACTTTCAGCAGCATTTAGGGGTTACGCGGCATATTTTATCTGATCGTCTAAAGCGTTTGGTGGAGCATGGCGTTTTAGTCAAAGTCCCTTATGTAGAGCGGCAAGAGCGTTTTGAATATAAACTGACTGAAAAAGGTTTAGAGTTATATCCCTTAATGCTGTCTATGGTGAAATGGGCAGATAAATGGATGGATCAAGGCTTAGGCAAACCTGTGGAATATATTCATAAAACCTGTGCCCAAAAGTTTGAGCCTATTCTAGTCTGTTCAGCATGTGGTGAAGCGTTACATGCCAAACAGGTAAAACCATTTCTGACGCCTGTGTATTATCATGCCATTCAGGCACAGCAAAACCTAAAAGATGCGCAAGAAGCCTAGAACATTAAAGGCAAAAAGCGATCAATTATTTCGATTTAACAATCATAAAAAATGCTATAAGCAGTTGGCAGGTTTGGGAATACCCGCTAAGCGACTCAAATGACGTGCAACCAAACCAGTGTTAAATTTTTCCTGTAAAACGGCATTGTTAATTTCTGGGCCAACCGTTTTCATTAAAAACTTAATTAAAGGTCGAGTCGCAGGCGAGTGCCCAAACTGCTGATAAAACTGACGTACCGCTTGCAGTACCTGAAAATGCCATGCAGTTAACTCAAGGTCTAAACTATTTGCCAGTTGTTGTGCGACATGTTCATCCCAAATGGTGTAATCCAATAAATGTCCATCTTGGTCTAGTTCGAGAGTCGTGTTTTGGTTCATAAATGCGAAAACTCTATATCTTCGTTTTTTAGGTCTTTGGTAAAATATTACAAACAGTTATTTTAAACTGATACAGCGTTGCTGTGCCAAACACAGGTCTGCAAAAGCGACATAATCTAAAACTTGTATATTGGCAGCCAAGTGACCATTCAGCATTTGTGCATCATGCTCTAACATATAAATTTTGTCTAAACCTGCACATATAGCATGAGTTTGATGCAGCACTGCACCACCCATTAAAACTACAGAATCTTGTGGGGCATAGAGCGCTTGGAGTTGTTCCAAAACTGCAGGTGTACTCGAAAAACTAGACTGGACTAAATATAACTGTGCTTCAGACATACGATGCTCGATTCATTTTAAGTTAAGGCAAATTACCAATATAAAACCCGATCAAAACTTTGAATCAATGCGCGATTCAGCTCAACCAACTCAATTTCATGTGGTGTATTTTGTACAAAAGCCGATTGAGCATGCTTACTTTCTATCAAAATAGGACTCAGATCGTAAAATTCAAAGCTATCGACCAAGTTGGACGCAAGCTTAAAGGCGTGTTGTAGCGAGTCAAAAGCAAGGTCAGATTGCAACAAACTCAAGGCAGCGTCTTGCAATAAGACTTTGACTTCACAACCAAAAGTGGCCAAAACCATCGTTGCTGACAAGCTTTCATGGACTTGCAGACTGCTTAAATTGGCCTGACGTAAAATAACGAGTACAGTTTTCACACAATTTACCTTTTAAATGCAACACATGGTTAATAACAGATTGCTTAGAATTGAATCAGGCGTTCTGTACTTTGCACAGCATCGGCCAATTCGCCCAAGCCTACTAATTCAAAGCCTTTGGCTAAATTGTGTTGGCTGAGTTGGTGGCGTTTGGCATTCTCTGCATCGCAGATTCCTCGTGCTAGGGCAGCACTGACACATACTGGTAAACGAATGCCCAATTTTTGCCATTCAGTTTTCAGGTTGCGTTGATCGTCAGGTACCCATTGCAATTCGTTCGCCACAGCAACGCCATCTTGATAGAAAAACACACGAAATGCTTCATTTTTGTGTTGTAAAGCTTGGGCAAGCCCCAGTGCATGCCACGCATGAATGGAGGTTGGTGCAGAGGTTATTAGTAATAAGGTACTCATCAAAATTCACTAATGAAATGTGCCTAAGCGCATTTGGACTTCATAAAGACAAAGGTAGTATAAATGATTTTAGTGACTGGTGGTTTAGGCTTTATAGGCTCACACATTGCATTAAGCCTGATGGCTCAAGGGCAAGAGGTCATTATTGTAGATAATTTATCTAATTCAAGCATGCAAACTTTAGAGCGACTTGAATATATTGCAGGGCGTTATGTGCCTTTTGCCAAAGTGGATATACGCAATACGCCTGCTTTAAACAAAGTTTTTGAACAATATTCAATTGCTGCAGTGGTGCATTGTGCGGGCTTTAAATCTTTAGAAGAATCGGTGTTAAAGCCGCTGGAATATTATAACGATAATGTCAGTTGCATTATGAGTTTATTGCGCTCTATGCAGCGTACAGGTGTGCGACGTTTGGTGCATTTGTCGAGTTTGGCAGTCTATGGCAAATCAGGACTGGATTTAGAAGAAACTCAGCCTTTTAATTATGCCTATGCCAACCCTTATGTAAAATCACAGCAAATGGTTGAAGAAATCATTAGAGATACCTTTAGAACCGATAATGAATGGAATATTGCCATTTTGCGCTTGAGTAATGTTGCTGGTGCATTTGAACATGGAGTATTGGGCGAAGTTGTTGCGCCACTACCCAAAAATATTATTCCTTTGGCGATGCAAGTCGCGGTACAGCAGCGGGAAGCAATTGAACTGCGTCAACAAGCCAATACAGACGATCAAACGGTAGAACGTAGTTTTGTGCATGTATTAGATGCCTGTGAAGCAGTTATTGCGACATTGCACTGGTTATTTCAGCAAACGCATGCGTGTGAGGCATTTAATATTGCAGGCGAGGTCATTTCAATTAAACAGTTGTTGGCGCAAATTGCCCAAGTCACTGAGGCTGAAATCCATACTATGCCTGCAATTCATTATGAGCACCCTGAACTGGATCAATTAGGGGCAAGTTTGGACAAGGCAGAGCAATATCTAAACTGGCAACCTAAACGTAGTCTGGAAAAAATGCTGGAAGATGAATGGCGGTTTTATCAAAATACCTTGAAGCATTAGAGAGAATTTAGAACGAGGTAGATAGGTCACATATACGTTAGCATCGTGAAAGCAAATATTCTCAAAAGCTATTATTGATAATAATTATCATTTACTGGGTGGCGGACTTTTTGTAAGATCAAATTAATATCATCTAACAATCATTAGGGAAAGAGGCGGAACATGCAAACACGTATTGAACATGACACTATGGGTGAAGTTGAAGTTCCCAATGATGCGATGTGGGGAGCACAAACCCAACGCAGCTTACAAAATTTTAAAATTGGTCATGAGCGTTTGCCACGTCCCATGATTCGAGCCATGGGCTTGGTTAAAAAAGCCGCTGCAATCACGAATGCAGAGTTAGGACAAATTCCTCAGGAGTTGGCGCAGTATATTGTGGGGGCTGCAGACGAAGTAATTGCAGGTCAGTGGGACAGCCAATTTCCATTGGTGGTTTGGCAAACGGGTTCAGGCACACAGAGCAATATGAACTGCAATGAAGTCATTGCCAATATTGCCAATCAAAAACTGGGGAATCCACTGGGTGCACAAAAGCCAGTACATCCAAATGATCATGTTAACCGTGCACAATCGACCAATGATTCGTTTCCAACAGCCATTCATGTGGCTGCAAGCTTGCAAATGAATGAGCTTCTTATTCCTGCGGTAACAGCCTTACGGCATACACTACATGCCAAAAGTGAAGCGTTTTCAGATATTGTCAAAATTGGTCGTACACATTTACAAGATGCCACACCTTTAACCTTAGGGCAGGAGTTTAGTGGTTATGTGTCTCAGCTTGATCATGGCTTAAAGCGCTTACAACAGGCCTTAACAGGATTATATGAATTACCACTTGGTGGAACTGCGGTAGGTACGGGGTTGAATGCTCACCCAGATTACGCAGTAAAAGCAGCAGCACAATTAGCCGAACTTACAGGTTTGCCGTTTATCACTGCACCCAATAAATTTGAAGCTTTGGCTGGGCGCGATGCTGCAGTGTTTGCATCTGGCACATTAAAAACACTGGCGGTAAGCTTAAATAAAATAGCCAATGACATTCGCTGGTTGGCCAGTGGCCCACGTTGTGGTTTTGGTGAGTTGCGTATTCCTGAAAATGAACCTGGCTCAAGTATTATGCCAGGCAAGGTTAATCCAACTCAGAGTGAAGCCATGACCATGGTAGTCGCACAAGTCTTGGGTAATGACACCACAATTAATGTTGCAGGCGCATCGGGTAATTTTGAATTGAATGTGTTCATGCCCGTGATTGCTTATAACTTGTTGCAATCGATTCAATTACTTGGTGATGCTTGTAACAGCTTTAATGAACATTGTGCTATTGGAATTGAAGCCAATCGTGAAAAAATAGATCATTTTTTACATGACTCACTCATGTTGGTCACAGCATTAAATCCTGTGATTGGTTATGAAAATGCAGCCAAGGTCGCTAAAACTGCCTACAAGGAAAATAAAACCTTAAAACAAGTTGCGGTAGAAATGAATTTGGTCACGGCAGAACAGTTTGATGAGGTGGTGCGTCCTGAGCAGATGATTGCGCCAAATGCTAAATAGTCGGGGCTGAGTGTATTTAAAAAGTCTGTATGTGCCTTGCTTAAATTAGGTCAATACAGACTTTTTTATAATCATTTTGTTGCTCTGTTGCAGATTGGTAAGGGGTAACATAAGCATTATTGATGTTGCTCCCGATTCATTTTATTAATTTCTTAACGTAGACAGAAATAAGGGACTAACCACATGAGCAATAACAATCCATCACAGCAGGAGTCAAATCCGCATCAAGAGTCGAATGAAGATAAAGGTAAGCACGATCTTTATAAAAACACTGAGCCACAGAAAAAGCCCAATGCTGAACCAGATCATCCGTTAAGGGAACAGAAATAATTTACCTTGCTGAATGATCAGTACGCATTTTGCGTACCTAATATTTTTTAAATGAAAGCCGCCTAGAGGCGGTTTTCTTATTCAATTTAGACTTTGTTGTGAGCTGTCAAAAAATACGACATTGAATTAAATGCTATAGTTGCTAAAATGCATCTCCCTTGTTGTTTATGCTTTTATAAGTATGCTGTTGTTTCACATACTTAAGATAAAATGATAAACAACGGTGTCTTATTTAAGGTTTTTTCAATGTTCGATATTTATTTAACTGATGTTCAGCAACATGTGCAATTTCAAGATTATCCAGGTGAGCATCCTGTTAAATTTATTCTGAATTTTAAAAAGATTTTCCCAAGCGTAATGGAACTGATGCTTCCTGTATTGCCTGAAAATGAAAACCTAGAAGAAATGACTTGGGAATCTACCACTGCAGACCTTGCATTATTTAAATTGTTGCTTAGTGGTTGGGGCGTAATTGAATTGCGTTTAAATGCAATTAGTCAATTTAAGAGCAAAACTTTCGCAGATCAGTTAGTCAAACAAGCCCAACAAAAACGCAAAGCATTTGCCAAGGCGCAACCACAACTAGAAACAGTGGAACTGGATTATTTATTCATGCATGAAACGCATGCCTTGATTGATGCAGAATTAGTTGAAGTCGGTGAAAAATTCTATTTACCTATTTTGCGTGATTTATGGAAAGGCAAAGTCTCGGCAAAAGTGCTCGAAGCGAAATTTTAAATATTCATTCAATATCAATTTCAATATAAACGTGAAGGAAGCAGGGATTGTGTCTATAAATAGCACAATCCCTTTTTAATTAATTAAAACCAGTCTGCTTGCATCGTGGAGCAGCTATCATCAAAACTACACAGCAGTTTGGCTTGATGCTCTATTTCAGGCAACTCCCAACGTATAAAATAACGAGCGGCTTGTAATTTCCCTAACCAAAAGTGTTGGTCTTGCTCGTGTGTAGATGCTGCATAATGCAAATGTGCTTTGTTAGCCATCTCTAACCAGAGCCAAGCAATCATAGTCTTACCCATCATATCTAAATATAAGGCCGAATTTGCCAGTCCTTCCTGAATTTTGCCTTGTTGTAAGGCAGTACCAAGAGTTTGCGTGGTCTTTTGGACAGTGTCCAAATGATTACGGAAAATTGTGGCCAGGGTTTGTATTTCAGGATGGGAGACTTCAGTAAGCGTTTGCTGTATACGCTGCATGAGTAAGCTCAAGCCTTTACCCTGATGCTGCCATAATTTACGTCCCAGTAAATCTAATGACTGAATACCAAAAGTACCTTCATGAATTGGGTTGAGTCGGTTATCTCTATAATATTGCTCTATAGGATAATCACGGGTATAGCCCGCACCACCTAGAACCTGAATAGCCAAATCATTCGCTTTAGGTCCATAAGCAGAAGGGAAGGACTTTACAATAGGGGTAATTAAATCCAGTAAAATTTCACTGTCAGTATCATGATTTGCTTGGTGTTCATCTATTAAACGTGCAGCAAATAAACATAAGGCCAAACTACCTTCAACATAAGACTTTTGTGCCAACAACATACGTTTTACATCTGCATGTTCAATAATATTAACACGCTTGCTGTTAGGATTTTTCTCAGTCGCTAAACGACCCTGTGGACGCTGCTTGGCATACTCCAAAGATTCCAAATAGCCACGGTAACCAATCATAGCTGCACCTAAACCCACACCAACACGAGCCTCATTCATCATCTTAAACATATATTTAAGACCAGAACCCGCTTCACCAATTAAATAGCCTAAGCAAGCATCTTGCTCACCAAAATTCAGTACGGTAGATGTTGTGCCACGATAGCCCATTTTGTGTAATAAGCCGGCAAGTTGTACGTCATTGGCTTCTGCTAATGTACCATCTAAATGCGTTCTGAATTTAGGCACAATAAATAGGGATATGCCTTTTACCCCTTGGGGTGCATCTTGAATACGTGCCAAAACCAAATGCACAATATTTTCGGTAATGTCTTGATCACCACCAGAAATAAACATTTTTTGGCCTTTAATCAGGTATTGGCCATCTGCCTGCGGAATGGCTTTAGTGATCAAATCCCCTAAAGATGAGCCAACGTTTGGTTCTGTCAGTGCCATCGTGCCAGAAAAACGGCCACTGAACATGTGTGGAAGAAAGCGCTGTTTTTGTTCTGTTGTGCCAAACGCTTGAATTACGTTGGCTGCGGCAGCAGTCAGGAATGAATAGGCCACTGTAGATGGATTGGCTGACATAAAATAGGCATTTGCAGCCATATTGATGAGCGTAGGTAATTGCATGCCGCCGTCTGCATAATCATGCTGTGCACTGAGCAAACCTGCGTTGGCAAACTGTTGCCATGCAGTTTTCACTTCGGCAATGGTTTCTACCTTTTTTCCATCAAAACTTGGTTCTTGCTGATCAGCTTTGCTGTTATGCGCTGCAAAATAATCGCAGGCGATGCCTTTGGCTGTATGCAGGATACTGTCAAAAGTGACTTTGTCATGTTCCTGATAACGCTCAAACGAGTTCAATTGCTCAGCATTAAATACCTGATACAACATAAATTCTAAATTTTGATCGTTGATGAGCTGTGTCATGGTTTACCCGAATATTTTTATATTGGGGTTAAAAATAACAGTTGCTAGATTAGCTGACGATTGTCAATAATGACATCAAAGCAGCTAAAAGTGACAAATTGAATTAGAACAATGAAGCAAGTGGTAATTCTAGCCTTTGATGGTGCTTTGGCATCGGCCATTACAGGTATTGTTGATTTATTTTCTCTGGCAGGTGCCAGTTGGAACCGTATTCAAAACCAGCAGATTGAACGTCTGTTTGAAGTGAAAATTGCCAGTCCCAAAGGGCAAAGTATTCAATGCATTAACGGCATTAAAATGTATGCAGAATTTAGCTATCAGGAAATTCAACATGCAGACCTTGTGGTTGTACCAACCATTGGTGCCGCTTTATTGTCTGTGCTGCAACGAACACCAGAATTGATAAATTTTTTACAGTACGCACAGCAGCAGCATTTCATGATTGCGGCAAATTGCACTGGTAATTTCTTCTTGGCTGAAGCGGGAATTCTAAACGGCAAGCAGGCTACGACGCATTGGGGTTTTGAAGCTATTTTTAAGCAGCGCTATCCGCTAGTTGAATTAAAAGTAGAGCGAATGATTACCCATGCAGATCATATCTACTGTGCAGGAGGGGGCTTAGCATGGTTTGATTTAGGTTTGCACTTAATTGAGCGTTTTTATGGCTTTGAAGTTGCGATTCAGACTGCAAAATCTTTTGTCATTGATTATCGCCGTGACAGCCAGTTGTCATACTCCTTAATGAAAATTGCCAAACCACATCAAGATGCGTTAGTGCAGGAAGTTCAAAATTGGATAGAACAGCATTATTCGCAAAACTTTAATTTAGATGAGGTCGCTCAGCATTTCAATCTAAGCACTCGCAGCCTCATTCGCCGTTTTAAAGCAGCATTGGACTTAGCACCGAATCAATATTTACAGGCTATGCGTATAGAAGCTGCACGTAAACAATTAGAACAAACCGACTATACCGTTGAGCAGATTATGCTAGCAGTTGGATACAATGACAGCAGCTCGTTTCGCCGTTTATTTTTAAAGAAAACAGGGCTGACACCTTTAGATTATCGCCGTCGTTTTAGCCGACATTTTTAAGTTGGTTAAAAAAAGAGGAAAGCACTAATAGTACCAATTGACCAAAATAGCCTAAGCAAAAATTTTAGAAATTTCCTGTCTTAAAAAATGATGTCTTGAATTTTCCTGTAAGTCTTTATGCCAATACATCCCCATATTGATCAAAGGCAGGTCTACAGGAACGGTAAAAATCTTTAGTTTTTGGCTGATGCTTAAATGTTTTAAGATCATTTCCGGTATGGTCAAAATCGCTTGGGGATGCTGCTGCAAAATTTGTAAGGCTGTTGAATAGTGCTGACAACGTAAAAAAACCTGTCGCGATAATTGTTTTTGATGCAAATAAATATCTTCAAGCAACATACCAGTACGGCGCGATGAAACCCCAATGTGCGCAGATGATAAATACAGTTCCGTCGTCATTTCATTTAATTGGCTACACACTACAAATTGATCTTGTACTAAAGATTGAAACTGGATTTTATCGCCAAAGTTTTGTTCTAAATCAATGACAAAATCAATTTGCTGGGCAGCCAAATCTGCCAAAACCGTTTTACGCTCTAATTTGTGGCTAAAAAATTGAATATCTAGATTCAGGTTTTGGAAATGCGCCACCAGTTTAGGAAAAATAATCGGTTCAATTTCATCATGTACAGCAATTTTAAGTGATTGCAGCATATTGGGTTCAAACTGCTGTTTTTGTACCGCAATACTTTGAATGGCCAACAAGGCATTTTTTATGGTGGGATAAATTTGCTCGGCAAAAGGAGTAGGTAACATTTTATTGCCATTACGCACCAGTAAATCATCCTGTAAATGCTGTCTTAAACGTTGCAAAGCATGACTGGCAGCAGATTGGCTGATACACAAAATTTGTGCTGCTTTGGAAATACTGCGCTGTTCATAAATTGCAACAAACATTGGGTATAAATTGATGTCTAAACGATGAAAAGCAGCAAGATCAATTTTTGCATTATTATGAATATGATTCATAGTGTTTTATTGAATTAAATCATTTTGTTCATATTAGTTTTCAAGTTAAGGTGTTGTAAAGCAATGAATACAATATTTTAAGGGATTTGAACCATGTTTGAGCTATCTGCACGTGCCAAAGACTATATAGAACGTACCAAAGCCTTTATTGCCCAAGAAATTGAGCCAATTGAAGCCGAATTTTGGGCAGAAGTCCATGAGCTGAATCAGGGTGGTGATTGGACCAAATGGCAATGGCCATCACAATTAGAACAACTAAAAGCCAAAGCCAAAGCTGCTGGCTTATGCAATATGTTTTTACCTTGTCCAGAATTGGGGCAGGGCTTGTCGGTACAAGAATATGCACACATTGCAGAACTCAGTGGTCGCAGTTTAATTGCGCCAACGGTTTTTAACTGTAATGCACCAGACAGCGGCAATATGGAAGTTTTGTGGCGTTATGGTTCTGAAGCACAGAAACAAGAATGGCTCACACCGCTGCTAGAAGGCAAAATTCGTTCAGTATTTTGTATGACTGAACCTGCAGTGGCTTCAAGTGATGCCACCAATATGCAGGCGACAGCTGTGGTAGATGGTGATGAAATTGTCTTAAATGGTCGTAAATGGTGGTCTTCGGGTTTAGGCGATCCAAATGCCAAAATTATTATTTTTATGGCGCATACCCCTGATGAAAGCAAAGACCGACATCACCAACACTCTATGGTTTTAGTGCCTGTAGATACTGCGGGCGTTAAAATTGAGCGCATGTTACCTGTATTTGGCGATTATGACGCACCTCATGGTCATGGTGAAGTTAGTTTTGATAATGTGCGTGTGCCTGTCGCAAACTTTATTGGCGGTGCAGGGCAAGGTTTTGAAATTGCACAAGGTCGTTTAGGGCCAGGCCGTATTCACCACTGCATGCGTTGCATCGGGGCAGCCGAAAAATCTTTAGAATTGATGATCGATCGCGGCATGAGCCGTACCGCATTTGGTAAGGAAATTTTAAAACTTGGTGGTAATTTGGAACGTGTGGCAGAAGCGCGTGTTGCCATTGATCAGGCGCGTTTATTAACCCTATATGCAGCCTATAAAATGGATACTTTAGGTAATATGGCGGCATTGACTGAAATTTCCGCAATTAAAGTTGTTGCACCAAGTGTCTTGGAAAAAGTGGTAGATATGGCCATGCAAATTCATGGTGGTGCAGGCGTGTCTAGAGATACGCCGCTCACAGGTTTCTTTGCCCAAGCCCGTAGTTTACGTCTTGCCGATGGGCCTGATGAAGTACATAAAGGCATGATTGCTAAACTCGAGTTGGCAAAACGTGGCTACCGTAGCAGTCGTAAAAAATAAGGCATTAGCGCACACTTTTTCCTGTTTCTCTTGCATGGTATTTGGCAATATTGTTGATATTGCCAATACATCTTAAGAGAACGCAGAAAATTTATGCTAGATTTAAAAAGATAGAAAATTAGGGAAAAATAATGTCAGTTATTGATGTAGGCGGCACAGTACGCGATGGCGAAGAGCTCGATATTCAGGCGGTCACGGCATGGTTAAAACAACAAAATGTAGAAGTCGTTGAACCCGTAGAAGTCACACAATATTCAGGTGGTGCATCAAACTGGACCTATCGCCTCAAGTATAGTAATACCGATTTAATTTTACGTCGTCCACCTAAAGGTACTAAGGCCAAATCTGCCCACGACATGGCACGTGAATATCATGTGCAAAAGAATTTAGCACCATTTTATCCTGTATTACCCGAAATGGTGGCTTTGTGTCAGGATGAATCTGTAATTGGCTGTGATTTTTACGTGATGCAACGCATTGAAGGTATTATTCCACGAGCTAAATTGCCGCCTGAACTTGAGTTTAACGAAACGCAAGTGCATGAACTTTGTGTGAATGTCATTGATAAACTCATTGAATTGCATCAAGTGCCTTATCGGGGGACAGAGCTTGAAAAATTAGGCAAGGGCGATGGCTATTGTCGTCGTCAGGTAGAAGGTTGGGATGCTCGCTATGCAAAAGCACACACCATTAACGTGCCATCTTTTAAGTATGTGCGTAAATGGTTGTTAGACCATATTCCTGCCGATTCAAAAACTTGTATTATTCATAATGACTGGCGTTTTGATAATGTCATTTTAGACCCCAAAAATCCGACGCAAGTTATTGGCGTGCTGGACTGGGAAATGGCGACATTGGGTGATCCACTTATGGATTTAGGCTCGGCTTTGGCGTATTGGGTAGAAGGTACGGACAACCAAATTTTTAAAGCCACTCGTCGTCAACCAACGCATTTAAAAGGCATGTTCACGCGTCAGCAAGTGGTGGACTACTATTTGCAAAAAACTGGATTAAGCACTGACAACTGGACTTTCTATGAAGTATTTGGAATTTTCCGTTTAGCCGTGATTGCTCAGCAAATTTATTATCGCTATTACCACAAACAAACCAATAATCCTGCGTTTAAAGACTTCTGGATTGTGATTCATGCCTTGCATATTCGTGCGTTGAAGCTTATTGGTTTACAAAAGATTGAAGCCAATGAACTGGCGCAAAAATACATCGCTAAATTTAAGGAACTCATGCCGAAATGACCACTATTTATTTAATTCGTCATGGGCAAGCTTCGTTTGGTGCAGAAAGTTATGACCAACTTTCGCCTAATGGTGAGTTACAGGCCAAATTACTCGGCCGCTACTTTGAACGTATTTTAAAAGAAGCGCCTTATGTCGTTGCTGGTTCAATGCAGCGTCATCAGCAAACGGCGCAATTGGCTTTAGCAGAGTGTTTTCCTGAAGTTGAAATTCAAACTGACAGTGCTTGGAATGAGTTTAATCATCAACAAGTCTTTGCGCAGTATGAGCCGCGTTTTAATCACCCTGAACTAATGAAGCAGGATGTGGCTAAAGAGGTGAATCCTCGTGCGTATTTGGCAAAGATTTTTGAAGGTGCAATTGAGCGCTGGACAGGTGGTGAGTATCACCATGAATATGAAGAATCTTGGCCGCATTTCAAACAACGTGTGGAAGATGCCTTACAAAATTTATGTACCGACTTGGCACAAAAGCAGCCACGTTATGCAGTTGTGTTTACTTCGGGTGGTGTCATTTCTGTAGCGGCAGGTAAAATTTTGGGCTTAACGCCTAATAAAACCTTTGCATTGAACTGGGCAATTACCAACTCAAGCATCACCACTTTACGCTTGGTGGGCAGCGAGCCACAACTCTTAAG
The DNA here is from genome assembly GCF_012371315.1 of Acinetobacter sp. A1. Taxonomy (NCBI): domain Bacteria; kingdom Pseudomonadati; phylum Pseudomonadota; class Gammaproteobacteria; order Moraxellales; family Moraxellaceae; genus Acinetobacter; species Acinetobacter sp. A1. The sequence goes on along the minus strand of NZ_JAAZQY010000014.1, from coordinate 16,092 downwards.
CTTAAATGAACATCATTTTATTAAAGCTGAAAACTCAAATTTATTGACTTGGATTTAACAAGGATCGAACCATGACAAAAACAATTCTAATTACAGGTGCAAGTTCTGGAATTGGCGCAGGTATGGCGCGTGAATTCGCTCAAAAGGGCTATAACCTTGCCATTTGTGCACGACGTTTAGAGCGTTTAGAAACATTGAAACAGGAACTTGAGCAGCAATATGGTATTCGTGTGATTGCTAAAAGTTTGGACGTTACCAATTACGATCAAGTATTTCAGGTATTTCGTGAATTTAAACAAAACTTTGGACAGTTGGATCGAATTATTGTCAATGCAGGTGTGGGCGAAGGACGTCGCATTGGTAAAGGCAACTTTGCCATCAACAAAGCTACGGTAGAAACCAACTTTATTTCGGCTTTGGCACAGTGTGAAGCAGCAGTTGAAATTTTCCGTGAGCAAAATTCAGGGCATTTGGTGATGATTTCATCTATGAGTGCCATTCGTGGTATGCCAAAACATCTGACTGCTTACGGCGCAAGTAAAGCTGCAGTGGCACATTTAGCAGAAGGTATTCGTGCAGAACTAATTGATACGCCTATTCAAGTCACCACAATTTTCCCAGGTTATATACGTACCGAGATTAACGAAGGTGCAAAAAAATTACCGTTTGAGGTGGATGAAAAAACAGGTTCACGTTTACTTGCCGCAGAAATTGAAAAAGCACCTATTAAGGCTTATGTACCTAAATGGCCATGGTTGCCACTTGGTTTAGCCATGAAAGTCTTACCATTAAAACTGGTGAATAAACTGGGCTAAACAGTGATGTTTTGATTTTCAGATTAGCATCCTAAAATTTAAAGATGATGAGTTATACATGACTCACTTTAAATGATGGGGTGCTATTTTTATATTTGAGCGTTTACTTTTTAGTTTTACTGCCTTTGTCTTTTAGAGTGAAAGTTGTATGTGGTTAAAAACGGCAACCCTTGCCTTAATTCCAGCCTTAGTAATACAGGGCAGTAGAGTGAAGAAAAATACTATAAGGCTGCCCGAACCCTCAGGTGAGCGTAAGGGTATTACAGGGCAAGGCCGACCACTGTCATTATTAATTTTAGGCGACTCCGCTGCTGCGGGTGTAGGCGTAGAACATCAGCAAGATGCCTTACTCGGTGCAATGATTGCTGAGTTAAAACATCAATATCAGCTGCATTGGTGTTTGGAAGCACAATCGGGTAACAATACAGCACAAGTTATTCATCAAACACAAAAACTTAGCAATCAAAAATATGACGTCGTTGTGACATCAGTTGGTGTGAATGATGTTACTAAACTCATGTCTGCACAAAAATGGATAAAGCAACAACAGCAGTTTTATCAGTTAATTCAGGATAAATTTCAACCTGAATTGATTATTGCAACAGGCGTACCACCAATGCATTTATTTCCAGCATTGCCCAACCCTTTGGCATGGTTATTTGGTCAATATGCACAGCAAATGAATCAAAAATTAGCCCAATTTGTTGCACAACACGATGCTATGCAGTGGATCGAATACGATATTCAGAAATATCAGTCCATGAATCTAGAAATGGCAAAAGATGGTTTTCATCCGAGTAAAGAAATTTATAAAATTTGGGGGAAAGACGTTGCGGATAGGGTTTTAGCGTGGTTTTAAAATAGATGTAATACTAAGTATAAATTCAGGTAATTTTTTGATAATTCTTTTGTTGACATTGGTCAACATGATACTATAGTTAAAAAATAGATAAAGGTGGAAAAATGAAGAAACATCCCAATAAGCATATTCGCGAAGCGATTGACTATGCTGTTGAAGTTGGGATGTTGTCGACTCTGGCAAGTCAGGACATGCATTTTATCCTAGGTCATACGGAACATCAAATGAGTGTGTGGAGCACACCTAAAGATCCTGAAACACATGCAAAGCAAATCCTGCGTAAGCTAAAGCAATGTAATGGAGATGAGCTATGAATAACTATCACTTTACCGTTGTGGTACGTGATGCACGTGCTAATCTATCCGAACTAGAAGATAAATTTTTTGAAGCGGGTTGTGATGATGCATTACTTTGTAGCTATAACGATACAATTTATCTTGAATTTGATCGTGAAGCTGACAATGCAGAACAAGCTGTTAGCTCTGCTTTAAACGATATTCGCTCATTAGGATTTCATGATTTGATTGTGGAAGAGCAAGGATATTCTACTTTGGCCGAAATGGCTGAACGTGCGGGTATGACTCGTCAAGCATTATCTCTATATGCTCAAAATAAACGTGGAGATGGTAATTTTCCACGTCCTATGTATGGGCTTGCATCTAAATCTGCCATGTACTTCTGGCCAGAAGTTGCGACCTGGTTATTCAATCAAGGGAAATTACATAAAAACCATTATGAAGTTGCCCGCACAGTAATGTCTTAGCTGAATTTGAAAATATAAAACACTTTATCTATAAATGACTGATTCCAAAATAGAAACCCATCCGCTTAAACCCTTTTTACCCGCCAATGCTAAGCTGTTAATGTTGGGTAGTTTTCCTCCGCCAAAAAGCCGCTGGAAAATGGATTTTTACTATCCGAATTATCAAAACGATATGTGGCGAATTTTTGGTTTATGCTTTTTTCAAGATAAAAACTATTTTTTAGATTTAGAACATAAAAACTTTCATTTAAATAAAATTATTGAGTTCTTAAATGCAACAGGAATCGCTATTTCTGATACGGCGCAACAGGTGATTCGACTCAAGGGCAATGCTTCCGATAAGTTTTTGCAGATTCATCAAAATATGGATATTGCAGCACTTTTAAAGCAGATGCCTGAATGCCGCAGTATTATGACTACAGGTGATAAAGCTACAGATACCCTCATGCAGTCAATGCCAGTAGAAACAGAAAAACCTCAGATTGGGCAGTCGACACAAAGTTACTTGGCTAATCGTGAGATACGTTTATACCGCATGCCATCTTCATCACGCGCTTATCCTTTGGCTTTAGAGAAAAAGGCAGAAGCCTATTTAAGCTTATTTAAAGAAATCGGCTTACTATAAGTAACTTTTGATATTAATATTAACTAATCTTGTGATTGGTATCCACAATCAATACGTATTTTATTAGACTCTATAAAAGACACTACAATGTCATTACATCATCCATTCAATGGGTAAATAAGAGATTGCATGCATCATAAAACGTTGGAACTTTGTGGTTTCGGGGTCATGGGTATAGGTTTTAACACTGCCGTCGGCTTGGTGATCTAACCAAATCAGTTCATCATCTTCATTTAATTTGAGTTGATAGGCAATTTGCGGTAAGTATTGGTCTAAAGATTGAGAAACATCATTTTGAAGCTGTTCTGACTCTAGAACTAAACCGACCTCAGTATTTAAATTGGCAGAGCGTGGATCAAAATTAAAAGAACCTACAAATACCATACCATCTATATCAAAGAATTTAGCATGTAAACTTGAAGCATTTTTACCTTTGGCGGGAATTACATTGCCCGTTGCAACTTCATACCAAGTTCTTCTTTTGCGCTCTATATAGGGTTTAAATTCGTATAATTGCACACCTGACTTGAGTAAATCTACCCGATATTTCTGGTAAAACGCATGTACCAAGGGCACATCATTAGCTAGAAAAGAATTGGTAAGCACCCGAATTTGTATATCATTTTTCGCTAAATTGGTCAGGGCATGCATGCCTTTTTCGGTTGGAACAAAGTAGGCAGAAACTAATTCCAAATGCTGTTTGGGTTCGCCCATAATATTGAGCATTTGCTGATAAATAAGTTGCTCAGTTTCAGCATTGCCACGAATTTTATTCGGAGAGTCCGCCACAAAATGTGCATTCACCCACTGTACAGGGTGCTGTTCCAATTTAATGCTGACTTCTTCTTGCGCACTGGCAACCCGTTCACGAATCTTATCTTTATATTTTGCATTTTGTTCATAAAGATTACGCAATTCTCTAAGTTGAACTGCGCTGCCTGCACCGAGTAGCTGATGCACTGAATAACTTAATTCATCATTCCAAAAGTCTAAAAATACAGCATTGGCCTGTGGGACTGCACTGCCATAAAACAGAATATCCATATCGGTAAATTGGAAGTTTTCACTGGCATCAAAATATTCACGACTAATATTACGGCCACCTGTAACGGCAATCGCGCCATCGGCAATAATCAGTTTATTGTGCATCCGGTGGTTAATCTGCTTAAATCGAAACAGGTAATCCAAGACGCGAATATTACGAAACTTGTAGGGATTAAAGATTTTAATTTCAAAATTAGGATGCTGAACCAGTCTTTTTAAGGTCGAATCAAGTTGCGTACCGTTTTGATCATCAATCAATAAACGTACTTTTACCCCGCGATCTGCAGCTTTTAAAAGTTCAGCCAGCATTAGCTGACCAATTAAGTCATCTTCCCAAATATAATATTGTAAATCTAAATGATGCTGTGCTTTTTGAATCAAGTATAAACGCGAGGCGATACTACTGAACGCATCGTTCAGTGCCAAATAAGCAGTGAGATTTTTGGCCAAATGTGCATCAATTTCATTGCCATTTAGCCAATGATCTACATAGTGTTCTACAGGACTATCTTTACTTGCTTGATTCATAGGCAAACTGCATCCTGTCAGTAAAATAGCTGCAAAAGCCAATATCCCAAGCCTGTACTGTGTTGGGGTTTGCGTCATTATTCTTAAGTCTTCTCTAGCATATTGTTATACGTTGATATTCTATTCATGTTAATGCTTGAAACGCGCAATAGAAAGAGGATACTGTTAGTCATCTGTTAATCAAATTTTTTAGGGATAATGTGCTCATGAAATCACGTGCAGCCGTCGCTTTTGGCCCTGGTCAACCACTCGAAATTGTTGAAATTGATGTTGCTCCGCCTAAAGTAGGTGAGGTCTTGGTCAAAATTACCCATACAGGGGTGTGTCATACCGATGCATTCACTTTATCGGGTGATGATCCTGAAGGTGTTTTTCCTGCAGTTTTAGGCCATGAGGGTGCAGGAATTGTTGTTGAAGTAGGCGAAGGTGTGACCAGTGTACAACCTGGCGATCACGTGATTCCACTATACACCGCAGAATGTGGTGAGTGTTTATTCTGTAAGTCAGGTAAAACTAACTTATGTGTTTCAGTCCGTGCTACACAGGGTAAAGGTGTCATGCCCGATGGAACAACACGTTTTTCATATAACGGGCAGCCAATTTATCACTACATGGGCTGTTCAACTTTTAGTGAATATACTGTGGTTGCAGAAGTTTCTTTGGCTAAAATTAACCCTGAAGCCAATCACGAACAGGTCTGTTTATTGGGTTGTGGTGTAACGACAGGTTTGGGGGCAGTTAAAAACACAGCCAAAGTCCAAGAAGGCGATACCGTTGCAGTGTTTGGTTTAGGTGGAATTGGCTTAGCTGTCGTGCAAGGTGCACGTAAAGCCAAAGCCAGCCGTATTATTGCGATTGATACTAACCCTGAGAAATTCAAACTGGCAGAACAATTTGGTGCAACTGAATTTTTAAACCCTAAAGATTATGACCGCCCAATTCAGGAAGTTATTGTTGAAAAAACAGGTTGGGGGGTAGACCACTCATTTGAATGTATTGGCAATACCAATGTCATGCGTTCGGCTTTGGAGTGTGCACACCGTGGTTGGGGGCAGTCAATTATTATTGGAGTTGCAGGTGCGGGTCAGGAAATTTCAACCCGTCCATTCCAGTTGGTTACAGGCCGTACTTGGAAAGGTACAGCATTTGGTGGCGTGAAAGGTCGTTCACAACTTCCTGAAATGGTAAATGAAGCCATGCGTGGTGATATTCAATTGGCACCTTTTGTGACCCATACCATGAAACTTGAACAAATCAATGAAGCCTTTGATTTGATGCATGAAGGTAAATCAATTCGTAGTGTAATTCATTTTGATGAATAACATTTTGATTCAATAAATAAAAACATCAAAACCAAGCTTAGGCTCGGTTTTTTTATTAAGTTTTTAAGTTCAGCTAACGTCCCCACCACCTTAAATTGTTAGACAAAAACACATAATAAAATTCTAAAGACACGGCTTTGTCCTGTAATGACATGGTGCAGCCAAACCTCAAGTTTTATCTTCAATCAAGAAATAAAGAACATTTGTATTTTAATTAAAAACATTATCGCAAGGGGAATGAACATGAGCATTACAGCCTATCAACCCGAATGGATTCGTGAAGATTTTATCGATTTTATAGCAGAAAAAGTTCATCCCACTTGGGCATGGAAAAAAGTCAAAGCAGAACTCATCTCACAACGTAATTTAAGTGATGATTTTGTTGAGCTTAAACTTCGGCCTAATCAGAACTTTAAGCAAAACAATGTACGTGCAGGTCAAAGTATTTTAGTTACGCTGACTTTGCAAGGTGTCCGCCAGCAACGCAGCTATTCTGTGGTAGAAATTACAGCGCAGGGTAATGTCGTCATTGCAGTAAAAAAGCAAGGTCGAGTTTCACATGCACTATGTAATTTAAAACGTGGTGATGTGCTGGAAATTTCACAAGCGCAAGGTGACTTTATACTAGATGTATCTGCACACAAACAGGCAACTTTATTGCTTGCTTCGGGCAGCGGCATTACCGCAATTTATGCACTCGCAGTCGAGCACTTAAAGAAAAGCACTCAAAGTTTAGATTTGATTTATTTCAGTCGCGATGATGCTTATCTTCCAGAGTTGCACTCACTGCTTCAGCAGTATCCTCAATTTAAATTGCATTATTTTAATACGACTCAGCAACAGCAACACTTACAGCTTGAACTGATTCAGCAGTATATTCCAGATTTTCAGCAGCGGATGTGCTATGCCTGCGGTGCCGCAGCTTTGATGAAAAGTGCGCAGCAAATCTATCAAGACTTAGATATATTCGCTCAATTAAAAACTGAATTTTTTCAGTTCAGAGCAAATGAAAACATTACAGCACAACCCGTACAGTTTTTACGTGCTCAACAAAGTTTTATGGCTCAAGGTAGTTTATTGGACAGTGCAGAACATGCAGGATTAAAACCTGCAAGTGGCTGTCGTATGGGTGTTTGCAATACCTGTTCCTGTACCAAACTCAATGGAAGCGTGCAAAACATGCTCACGGGTGAAGTGAGCCATGAGCCCAATACTCAAATCAAATTATGCATTTCGCAGGCTTTAACTCCTGTCACCATCAATTTATAAAAATGTGAGGCATAACAATGAATAAGCCCGTATATTTTAATGAAAATAGTAAATCCCGATTTTTAAATGCTGCACAAGTTGAAGAATTTGGTGCCAAAGTTGAAGAAATTCGACGAGAGATAATGCAAAGTCTCAATGAAAAAGACGCAGCTTATATTTATAAAATTCGTAATTTTGTGCGATATAGTGAAATCACTTCACGTGGTTTGCTCATGTTTGCAGGCTGGATTCCACCTGTGTGGTTGCTTGGGACGGCATTGCTGGGCGTATCCAAAATTGTTGAAAATATGGAGTTGGGACACAATGTCATGCATGGTCAGTTTGATTGGTTGAACGATCCTCATTTGAATGGTGCCAATTATGACTGGGATACCATTGCCACGGGCGATGACTGGAAATATACCCACAATTATATTCATCACACCTACACCAATATTGTCGGAAAAGACCATGATGTCGGCTATGGCTTACTACGTGTGAGTGAATCCCAGGCTTGGGAACCACGCTTTTTGTTCAATATTCCGCTGGCGATTCAACTGATGCTGTTTTTTGAATGGTATGTGGGTATTCAGCGACTACATTTAGAAGATGTTTTAGTCTATAAAACAAAAACATGGCGTGAGGTTTGGCATGAAGCACGTGATGTTCGTAAAAAAATAAAACGTCAGGTTGTGAAAGATTATGTATTTTTCCCGCTTATTGCAGGGCCAAATGCACTGCCAGTTTTTGCGGGTAATGTGGTCGCCAATATCATACGCAGTGTATGGGCATCGGCGGTGATTTTTAATGGACATTTCACTGAAGATGCCGAGAATTTTGAAGCAGATGACACTGCAAATGAAACTAAAGCTGAATGGTATTTACGCCAAATTCGAGGTTCTAGTAATTTCAGTGGCACAGCGTGGTTACACATTTTAAGTGGTAATTTAAGCCATCAAATTGAGCACCATTTATTTCCAGATATGCCTGCAAACCGCTATGCAGAAGCTGCACCTAAGGTAAAAGCACTTTGTGCAGAATACGGTATTCACTACAACGAAGCCAGTTTTACTCAGCAATTTGCCAGTGTCTGGATACGCTTAGCAAAATGCTCTTTACCCAATGCAGAAGATTTATCTGAGCAGTTGCGTTTTGCTAAAGCAGCAATACAACAAACGGCCCGACAAAAAATAGGGCAGTGGTTTAAAAAATAACAGCATAGATACACTGAAAAGACTTAGGAGGAGTCTTATCAGTTGGCAAATTTGGATTAAAAATATAGGTTAAATATTTTTGAAAAAGCATTGCCAAACTGAACAATACAGCGTATTTTAATTTTAACAGTTCATTTTTTGATGAAATCAAGATGTTGAAGCAACCTTTAATCGTAAACGCATACTATTACTTTTGGCAGTTTAAATGATTGCCTGAGATGCGTTCGGGCAAAAAAGGTTGCCCACCAGTTGATACCTGATCGGCAACCCTGATCAGGTTTTTTTATGCCTGCGATTTCATTTTGATTTTTATGAGTTTTTTGGAGAAAAATATGTATAACCTTAATTATTCATACTTTGGCAACTTTTATTGGTTTTACTTTAGTCAATTTATGACTCAAACCTTACAAACGATTAGACCCATAACGCTGAAATAAATGATCGGACTGTAAACAGAAACACAGTCCAAAGGAACAAACCAATGAATGCTTTAAATACTGCTTTACAACAACAGCACAACAGTTCAGAAATTAGTTTAAGCTTACCGCAACAACTCAAAGCAAAGTTTCCACTTTCGATTGAGTTAAAACAGCAAGTCGCACAACACCGCCAAACCATTCTAGATATTTTAGCGGGTACAGACTCCCGTTTATTGGTCATTACTGGACCTTGTTCAATTCACGATCCACAAGCTGCACTTGAATACGCAAAAAAATTAAAACAATTACAAAGCCAGATTTCAGATCATGTATTTTTGGTCATGCGTGCTTATATCGAAAAACCACGTACTACAGTTGGCTGGAAAGGCTTTATGTATGACCCAGACTTAGATGGCTCTGCCAATATGCAGCTAGGTTTAGAAAAGTCACGTGAACTCTACTTACAAATTATAGAAATGGGTTTACCAATTGCTTCTGAAATTCTAAGTCCAATGGCAACCGCTTATTTTGATGATTTACTGGCGTGGGGTGCAATTGGTGCACGTACCAGCGAATCTCAAATTCACAGAGAAATTTCTAGCCTAATGCCATATAGCATTGGCTTTAAAAATGGTACAGATGGCTCTATTCAAATTGCTTTAGATGCAATTCAGTCTGCAAGCCATCCACATCAATTCATGGGCATGAGCCAATCTGGTTTACCGTCAATTTTAGCGTCACAAGGTAATCCGCACGCACATTTAATTTTGCGTGGTTCAAATTCAGGTCCAAATTACCAATTGGCAGAAATTGAGAAAATTAAAGCAAAAAGCAAAGGGCAGTTGCCTGCTTTAATTATTGATTGTAGCCACGGCAATAGTCACAAAGACCCACAATTACAACCACAGGTATTACGTACAATTGTGGCAGAGCGTGAGCAAACTCAAGTACGTGGCATCATGCTAGAAAGCCATTTGGTCGATGGTAATCAAAAAATTTCCTGTGATATGACTTATGGTCAGTCGGTCACAGATGGTTGCCTAGGCTGGGATAAAACAGAGCAACTCTTACTTGAAGTTGCAGAAAACTTAAGCTGTCAAAATCTAGCCAAGACAGCTTAAAATTATATGACACAAACATTAAACCCCTGAATTATTCAGGGGTTTTGTTTTACACGTGTATTAAAAATACTGCAACAACATCATGCAATACACTAATGTTTTGATTCAGCAAAAAACATTAAGAATGAGCATCCACAGATTTATTTGGTTTTTCAACCACAAATTTATAGAAAATTAAACTTAAAAAGGTCAATACAGCACATAGCAAATAGGCAACCGTATAGTCATAGCATGCAATCACAAAGCCTAGAACTAAAGCACCAATGGCAATACCAATATCATAACAACAGAAATAAGTTGAAGTCGCATGTCCAATACGGTCTTTAGGTGAGCGCTGAATTGAAATAGTTTGCAAACAAGGCTGAGCTGAACCAAATCCTACACCAATTAGAACAGCTGCAAACATAAAACCGATGACACTTTGCACTTGGCTCAACACAATTAAACCCAAAGCAAAAAGGGTAATGGCAGGATAAATCACATAACTTGGCCCTTTGCGATCATAAATTTTGCCGGTAATGGGGCGTAAACTCATCATTGAAATTGCAAACACCACAAAGAATAAACTGGCATAAGACAGCATGTGGCGTGATTCTGCAAATGTTGAAATAAACGACATAATACTGGCGTATGAAAATGCCACCATCATTGCCATTAGTGAAACAGGGATTGCTTTTGTCTCGACAAAATCATTTAAGCCTAATTTACGTTTAGGTACGGGTGCTACATCAGTTTTTTTATTCGCTATTGGAATCATTAAACAAAATGCAAAGCCAACCCAGACACTAAGTGATAATAAGGTTGAAATACTGGCATAAGAAATGGATTGAATTAGGCTTAAACCAATTAATGGCCCAAGGACAATACCCAAATTCACTGAAACCAAGAAATAGCCCATACCTTCACCTTTACGGCTGTCAGGAATAAAATTATTGGCAATAGGTACTGTTACCGTAGTGACAATGCTGAACCAAATTCCATGTAAGAAGCGTAAAAGTAAAAGAAATTGTAGATTATCTGCAAAAATATAGGCCACGCTGCATAAACAGAACAGGATTTCAGACACATATAAGGTCTTTTTATAGCCAAATTTTTCAATAATCAGTCCACTAAATGGACGTACCGCAATGGCTGAGAGCATGAACAGGGTCATTGCAAGACCAGCTTGTGACAGACTGCCCCCCAACTCATTCACAATATAAATAGGCAGAATTGTCGTTTGCGCAAAATAAAATATGAATAAGAACAAGTTATTGAATAAGCAGAGAATAAACGACTTATTCCATAAATGTTCGGCATTTACGGAGGACATGGGAATAACCTATAGCTTGTGAATGGGAGCGATCACGCTGTGCGTACATTGTTATGCAGATGATTTGTTATTGAAGACAGAGTACAGCGCTATCATGCAAAATAGAATAAAACAACTTATGTGAAAAGTACAGTTATTTAATAATACGATTGAAAAACTTTAATTTTATTGAATTTTATATAGGCAAATTATCACAATAAGATAAATATATGATAATTAAGATTGTGTGAATAAAAAAATCAGCCCTAAGGCTGATTTTTCAATTATGTATCCGTTACGAGTAACTGAAATTTTATAAACCAGCTTCGTATTCAGCGCTAGAAAGTAGTTTTTCAACATCTGCAATGTTGTCTGGTTTGATTTTATAAATCCAGCCTTTGCCATAGGGTTCATCATTCACAAAATCAGGATCATCTTCCAAATTGCTATTCACTTCAACCACTTCACCAGAAACAGGCGCATGAATATCTGAAGCTGTTTTAACAGATTCTACTACGCCAGCTTGATCACCCGCAGTAACGTGTTGGCCAACTTCTGGGGCTTCTACATAAACTAAATCGCCCAAAGCATCTTGTGCATGGTCTGAAATTCCTGTGACGACCAAATCACCTTCAATACGTACCCATTCGTGGGTGCTTGCATATTTTAAGTCTGCAGGGTGATTCATTTGATAACTCCTTAAATTGTATCGAATCTTTTTGCCATGTTTTATACATGCTTTTTGCTAAAAACAAAAGTTTATAAATATGGATCTTTACGCCAATTGCTCGGACTGCGTCCACTCCAGCGTTTAAAGGCACGACTAAAATTTGCCACGTCGCTATAGCCTAACTCATCGGCAATTTGCTCTAGGGTATAGTCTGTACGTGACAAGAGCGAAGTCGCATGCCGATAGCGCACTTCATCCACCAAATTTGAAAAAGAGGTGCCTTCGGCAGCCAGTTGTCGCTTTAGGGTGCGATCTGACATGTGTAGATGGTCAGCCACATGCTCAATACTTAAATAATGTTGTTCCGCATGAGTCAAAATATCACGTACACGCATGGAAATACGCCGACGTTCGCCCAAGGCAGAAAGTTCTGCTTCACATTGATTAATGGCAATTTGACTGGCAATTGGATCTGCATTAATCATTTTTAAGCCAAGATATTGCTTATCAAAACTGAGTGCTAAATAAGGTTGATCAAAACGAAATTGATGATAGGGAAATTTAGCCATGTATTGGTCAAAGCCTTCTGGCTTTGGAAAGTCAAAATCGACTTCACCTGTAAAATCTTGCATGCCTGTCATGGCTTTGGTCATGGTGATCATGCCAATCATTAAGGCAATTGCAATTTCTGTGCGCAAAGGCTCCATGTGAATATCACACTGTAACTGCAGGCTGGCTTTTTCTCCAAAGGTCGAAAAAAATAGCTGTAAAAAGGGCATACGCAGCTGAATGAAACGGTTCGCCAATACCAGTGCATCACTTATTTCATGTGCAGTCATAATGGCATAACCAATAAAACCATGAATGGAAATACGCATTTGTGTGCCCAAATGATAGCCCAGCGTATTTTCACCAGTCAGTTTTAAGGCATGTTTGACTAATTCGTTGGCAACAGGTGTTGGAATTCGAAATTCAGGGGCTGCCAACATTTCACTGTTTAGCTGAAATGGTGCAAATAGGGTATCTGCGTTATATCCCCAGCGGGATACAACATCTAAAACCAATAAGCCATATACTCCAGGAACACCTTGTTCCTGACGTGTTGATATTGTTTTCATGCATATTCCATTGCATTTGCAAGTTTTATTTTAATTTGCGTTCGTCATCATCATCTATTTTTCAGCATTCTTTTTTAGGAGTTAGCTCCGAAAATATAATCAGATGACTTTTGCATCTTGGCATGAAATTTAAAGAAATTCTATGAAAATTGTTAGACAAAGCAGGCTTTGACTTCATGCTATTCATCTGCATTTAATCAAAGCCCGAATAAGATAAATAATGCTTTAGATGCTAATTTTTATCAGCTGATGGTTTTAGAATTTTATCTTGTTCAATCAAGAAACCACCTGTTTGACGTTGCCATAATTGCGCATAAATACCATTCATAGCAACTAACTCATCATGTGTGCCTTGTTCTGCAATACGTCCTTGATCGAGCACAATTAAGCGATCCATCTGCGCAATAGTGGAAAGTCGGTGCGCAATGGCAATCACCGTTTTGTCTTGCATTAGCTCATCTAGACTAGATTGAATTGCCGCTTCCACTTCAGAATCTAGCGCACTGGTGGCTTCATCTAAAATTAAAATAGGTGCATCTTTTAAGAAAACACGAGCAATTGCAATACGCTGGCGCTGTCCGCCTGAAAGTTTTACTCCACGTTCACCCACGTAGGCTTCATAACCTTTTTTGCCCCGTAAATCAGTCAATTGTGGGATAAATTCTTCAGCTTTGGCTTTACGTACAGCCTCATACATTTCTTCATCTGTCGCTTCTGGACGACCGTATTTAATATTCTCTGCAACGGTACGATGAAGCAATGAAGTATCTTGGGTAACTAAGGCGATGTTTTTACGCAGGCTATCTTGAGTGACATCTTCAATATTCTGCCCATCAATGCTAATCGTGCCTTGTTTCAGCTGATAGAAATGTAGCAATAATTGAATTAAGGTCGATTTTCCTGCACCCGAACGCCCAACAATTCCTATTTTTTCGCCTGCGCGAATGTTTAAATTAAACTGGTCAATCACATTTTTGCTGTTATAGGCAAAACTTACATCTTTAAACTGAATTTCACCTTGAGCAACTTGTAATGGTTTTGCATCGGCTTTGTCCTGAATCGCGATTGGACGTCCAAGGGTTTTCATACCATCTTGGATGGTTCCGACATTTTCAAACAGGGCAGAGGTCTGCCACATCATAAACTCAGCAATACTATTCAGTTTAAGAATCATGGCTGTAGTTGCAGCAATAATACCTAACTCAGCACGACCATTGAGCCAGAGCCAAATTGCAGTACCCAAAACTCCTACATATAGCACCACACTCAGTAAATTGATGCTGATTTCATATTGAGCGCCTAAACGCATTTGTTTGTACACGGTCACCATAAATTCTTGCATCGACGCTTTGGCGTATTGGCTTTCACGGCCTGCATGTGCAAACAGTTTTACCGTTTGAATATTGGTATAGGCATCGGTTACACGTCCTGTCATGACTGCACGTGCATCGGCTTGTTCGTTCGAGACTTTACTTAAACGTGGAATAAAATAAGTCGCTGCAAGAATAAATAAGGCTAACCAAACCAGTAACGGTAGAATTAGTATGGGTGAAATTGCACCAAGTACAATGCTGATTGTAATAAAGTAAATAAAGACATAGGCGAGCATATCGCCCAAAATCACCCAAAACTCACGTACTGCCAAAGCTGTTTGCATGACTTTGGCAGATAATCGTCCGGCAAAATCGTTATGGAAAAAATCCAGACTTTGTTGCAGCATTAAATTATGAAAGCGCCAACGTAAACGCATTGGAAAGCCGCTATACAATATTTGGTGTTTAACGATAGATTGTGCGCTGGCAAAGAAAATATTGGCCAATAAAATAAAAAACAATAAAGTTAAGTTCTGCTGATGTTGTGCAAGAAATGTATCTGGCTGGCTTTGGCTAAGCCATGTCACTAAATCGCCAATTTTTGCATACAATAAGGCTTCAAAACTAGCAGCCCCAGCTGTACACAATACCAGTATCAGCAAATATGGACGCACGCCTGAAGCAGCTTGCCAAACAAAAGGAAAAAACTTGGTTGGCAAGGGTTCGGTCAAACCTTTATTTGGATAAGGATCTATAAGTTTCTCGAACCACTTAAGCATGCGACTTTACCTTGTTAACAATACTGAGATTTAAGCTAAAACGTGCAGATGAATAGACTAAATTGAATAAAACAAAAGTTTGATTTGTATTTGTAAAGCCAAATTTTAATTTTTGACTTTCAAATCAAAAGAAAGCCTAGTTTACGCCATAATGCGCTAAATGTTGAAAGCTAAAATGAGCTTGCTTAAAAGTACTGCAAGGCAATAAGCCTATAAGTATTCAAATATCCTTTAACCAGTAAAAATAAAATGTTTAAAAAGAGTCATACATCACAATTTTAGTAAAATAAAACCAACCACATAACAAATAAATATTTAATTTTTATGAAAAATTTATTTTAAATTTGAATAAATTGCTATAATCGCGCCCATTTTGCACAAGCGTGCTGTTTATACTCCTTAATTTGATATTTATGATGATGCGTAACTTTTTAGGTGCAATTGCACTATGTTTCGGGCTTATTTTTCCAGTTAATGCCATGCCATTTGATCCATTAATTGGTACATGGAAAGTCATTGATGACCGTACAGGCTACTATGTTGCAGAAATTGTGATTCGTAAAAACTCCAAATCTTTGCAATATAGTGCCGTAATTACTCAGAATTTATCATCGGCAAGTGTAAGTAACGCAGGGTTATGTACAAAATGCCAAGGTGCTTTAAAGAATCAGCCAATTAAAGGTATGCAGGCTTTAGAGGGATTAATTGCAAATTCAGCGCCAAAACAATTTACTCAAGGGCAATGGCTTGATCCAAATGATGGACTAGTTTACAAAGTTGAGGCGCGTTTAAATACGGCGAATAACCAAATGAAAGTATTTGGTAAAGCCAAACATGCAAATGTCACCACAGCGATGACGTGGAAAAAACTTTAATATAGTTCAGTGGTAATCCTCCCATAAATAACCGAAGTTAAAAGTAGAGGTTAAGCAGCCATTAGAGGTGGCTTTCCTTTGTTAGCTT